>SYDZ01000243.1 GCA_005801025.1 Actinomycetota bacterium | reverse complement strand
CAAGTTGGGGAATCATCGTGGCTTCTCCTGACCACTGGTCACGAGATCTCTTCCACACTCTCAGTGCACCCGTTGGAGATCGCAATAGTTCAGTCACCGAACTTCTAGCAACTCTTGATTTGATCACTGCGGAGAACGTTCGCCCGGGCTCACGCATCGAAGGAATAGTTGATGCTGAGCGCGTCGTCGCCATGGGACATTCAGCTGGTGGAGGAACCATTCTTGGCGCCGCTCTTGACGATCGCATCGACGGCTATATCTCACTGGCCTCCGGCGCATTGGGTATGACCAGTGATCCGAGCAACGCTCCAGCATTGCCCGATAAACCCTCCTTCTTTATTGCAGGCGCTTTAGACGGAATTATTTCTGCCGAAGAATCGACTCGCCCTTCCTTCGAAGCTGTGCCAAGCCCGAGTCGGCTGTGGATTATTGATGGTGTTGGCCATAATGGTTTCGACGATTTCTGCACCTTTGGTAACGGCTCAGGAATCATTGGTGTGGCTATCGCTTCTGGGCTCGGACCTCTGCTTGAAAGCATGGGTGGCCTCAAACGACTGGGCGAAGATGGCTGTCTGCCACCCGCCCAACCAGTGGATCTCGGTTTTCCGATTATCCGACATGCCGTGGTGGCACAATTACGTTTTTGGTTTGGCGATGATGCATCACCGATGGGCCTTGACACAGATGTGGCCGATCAATACGAGTTGGCTATCAATATCGACTCCAAAG
Organism: Actinomycetota bacterium; assembly: GCA_005801025.1. Lineage (GTDB taxonomy): Bacteria > Actinomycetota > Acidimicrobiia > Acidimicrobiales > Ilumatobacteraceae > Casp-actino8. Next base: position 3,123 of record SYDZ01000243.1, on the reverse strand, counting down.
ACTGACCTGCGAGGGGTTTCAACCGAGCAAGTGTGCGACACTAAACACATGGGTCAAACAACTCTCATCACCAACGGTTTGCTCGTCGATGGAACGGGGGCACCTGGATATCTCGCCGATGTCCTCATTGAGGGCGATCACATCATTGCTATTGGACACAATCTCGATGGCGATGTCGTCATCGACGCCCGCGGTCGCGTCGTTGCTCCAGGATTCATTGATATTCATACGCACTACGATGCGCAAGTTTTTTGGGATCCAGCATTAACGCCATCGTGTTATCACGGGGTCACAACAGTTGTTGCCGGCAACTGTGGTTTCACGATCGCACCCACTCGTCCAGCGGACCGCGAACTTATTGCGCGCACAATGGAGAAGGTTGAGGACATGGACCCCGCAACTTTGAATGAGGGAATCGCTCGGGAGTTTGAGTCATTCCCCGAATACCTGCAAACTGTTGAGCGTTACGGCTCGCTGTTGAATTTCGCTGCCTATATCGGGCACACCGCTTTACGCATCTACGCCATGGGCACCGAGGCCGTCGGTCGCGCCGCGACAAGCGATGAAATTAAAACCATGGCTCTTCTCGTGACGCAGGCGATGGAGGCGGGTGCTGCAGGTTTTGCCACAAGTTTCGCGATCACTCATCGTGGCGCCGACGGTCAACCTATTCCCAGCCGTTGGGCGGCCTTCGAAGAAATTGAGGCACTCTGCAAAGCAGTCGGCGACTCTGGGCGTGGCGTCATCGGTGTTAACGGCGGAATGAATCTGAGTTTGGCTGATTGCTACGAACTGCAACCAAAAGTGGGCGCTCCCATGACCTACACGGCGTTACTGACAACCTCTGAAGGCCATCATCTCAAGTCACTCGATGTTCACCTCGCGGGAATCGCCAAGGGTGCCGACGTCTGGCCACAAGTTTCCTGTCGCCCACTCGCATTTTCAATGACTCTTGTCGAGCCGTTCACCTTGAACACGTCTCCAGTGTTTGCTGAACTCATGCCGCTCAGTCTCGAGGAACGTCGTGCCGCTTATGCCAGCCAGGATTGGCGCGATCGAGTGCGAGTCGGTTGGCAAAATAGGCAGGGACTCGTGCCGCGATGGGACAGTTATGAAATCATGGAGGCTTCCGCGTCGCCCGACTTAGTTGGTCAACGGCTCACCGATATCGCAAGCAAGAGTGGAAGCGATCCCTTTGATCTGTTGCTTGAACTCGCTTTATGTGAACCGGATCTGCAACTACGTGTTAAGGCGATGCTGGCAAACGATGACGCCGACGGTGTAGCGATTTTGCTCAATGCAAAAGGTTGCACTCTTGGTCTTTCGGATGCAGGTGCACATATCGGCCAGTTATGTGACGCCGTGTTACCCACCGATCTTCTCGGCACTTGGGTGCGCGAGAAAAAAGTTCTGACATTAGAAAATGCGGTCCACAAACTCACTCAAGTGCAAGCGGAATTGTTCGGCTTCACTGATCGTGGAGTGTTGCGCGTTGGGGCCATCGCTGACATTGTCGTCTTTGACGCCGCGACCGTAGCACCTGGTCCTGTACGACGAGTTGCCGACTTCCCCGCCGGTGGCGAACGACTCACCGCAGATCAACCGACAGGCATGCACCATCTTTTTGTCAATGGAGTTGAGGTCCAACGCGATGGGCAACTGGTGCAGAGCGCCTTAGATTCTTTGCCCGGTCGCCGTGTCAGTCCAAGCAAACGATGAGCACTGGTACGACCCGACTTACTTGATGCACCGACCTAGCGCAACCCAACAGTTCATCGAGTTTGAATCCTCTTCAAGGTACTCGCAACACCGCTTCCAGCGGAGTTCACCGCGCGAACCCGGACTTGATTTCTCATACCCTTGACCAACTTCTTATTGGCATTTGAAAGCTGAGTGATGACGAGCCTTGTTCTAGCCTCAGCGTGACTGAATGCTTTCCATGTTGAACCGTTGTCAGTGGAATACTCATAGTTCGTGATCCTCGCACCACCGTTTGACACTGGCTTCGTGACAATCACCAAGACTAAACCGAATGCCGAAGTCACCGAGTTAATCGTTGGCGCTCCAGCAACGGTGAACGGCTTACCAGCCATCGCAACACTCGCCACACCACTACCAGCAGAGTTCACCGCACGAACCATCACTTGATATGTCGTCCCGTTCACCAGAGCACTAGTCGTATCAGAACGCTGAGTGATCACCAGCGGTATCGACGTTGTGGCCGGACTGAACGCTTTCCATGTTGAACCGTTGTCAGTGGAATACTCATAGTTCGTGATCGCTGCACCACCATCAGAACTCGGTGCCGTGAAAGCCACCGACAACCGCTCATCGCTCCCAGCCACCGAATTCATCGTCGGCGCTGCCGGTGCCGTAGCACCAGGAGAGACATAAAGAAGACTTGTCGGCGAGCCGTGCCCAGCGTTTTGAACCGTATCAGGAATCGCCGAAGCGATGAGAGACGCCGAGACTTCGCTCGCTGTCCACTCGGGGTGTAGCGACCACAAAATCGCAGCAGCACCTGCGACGTGAGGTGAGGCCATTGAAGTACCAGACCATGTTGAGAAAGAAGAACCCATCACGGTGGAGGTAATCGATTGACCGGGGGCAAATATGTCTAGACAACTGCCGTAATTTGAAAAAGATGCTCGGTCATCACTTGACGTCGAAGCGCCAACAGTAATCGCTGCAGGGGCGCTAGCAGGCGAGACTGTGCATGCGTCAGCAGTGTCGTTCCCAGCAGCAACGACGACAACAATTCCATCGTCCACCATGCGTTGCACAGCAGCGTTCATGGCCGAGGAATAGCCACCACCCAAACTGATGTTTGCAACGGCCTTCACGCCTGCGAGGTGATCACTCACCACCCAATCCAAACCTGCAATGACCTCTGAATACAAACCCGAGCCACCGCAGTCCAAAACCTGTACGGGTATGATCGCCACCGATTTAGCGACGCCGTAGGTGCTTGATCCGACTGTTCCCGCCACGTGGGTCCCGTGACCTTGGCAATCGGTTTGGGCGTATTCGCCGTACCCCGCTTGGACACGGCCCCCAAAATCGGGATGTGATGCTTGAACGCCCGTATCCATGACGTAAGCCGTCACGTCAGATCCGCTGGCT
>SYDZ01000242.1 GCA_005801025.1 Actinomycetota bacterium | reverse complement strand
TTCTGGAACTGCGACCGTTCCATCAGGCGATCCGATTAAGGTCATCAGCGCGCGATCATCACGTAGGGCCATCGGCAACGACGCCAAGACTCCCGACAGGGCGTTGTGTGTCACGGTTTTTTGTGGAGGGCTGCTACTCACAATGTGTTGTACATGTTCATGGCAGCGTCAACGCCATCAAGGATGATTTTTTCCACTGCATCAGCGGCAACATTGACTGCTACATCTAAAAGTTGGCGTTCCCCAGCGGGAACTTTGGCGAGCACGTGGTTGGCTCCTTGTTCCTTGTTGCTGGGTTTGCCGACACCAAGACGGACACGGATGAACTCCTGTGTTGCGACGTGCGAGGCGATACTTCGCAAGCCATTATGTCCGCTCAACCCTCCGCCCTTTTTTATTTTGACGGTGCCAGGTTCAAGATCAAGTTCGTCTTGAACAACGATCAATACATCAACAGACTTAAATCCGTAACGGCGCATTAATTTGCTGACCGCCTGCCCGCTTTCATTCATAAATGTGGTCGGGAATGCAAGCACGGCACGTTTGGTGTTTTGAGTCGCATTTGTGATGCGGACTTCGGCAACCAAGGCGGAGTCCCGACCAGATTTCAACGCTTCATTGCCTCTGCGAGCAAGTTCAACGACAACTTCTTCGCCGACATTGTGTCGCGAGCGCGCATATTGTTGACCAGGATTACCGAGGCCGATCACTAGGGCATCGAATGAAGACGTGTTTTTTCCCGATACATCTGAAGATCTAGATGAGCGGCCAAAGAGGCCCATTGGCTATCTCAGGACTTGGACTTGTCATCAGTGGCGGCGACAACTGCGCCTTCGCCAGCAGGAGCGGCGACAGGAGCGACTTCGGCCTTTGAACCAGCAATGGCAGTCACGATGGGAAGATCAGGATCGCCAAGCGCACGAGTGCCCTTCGGCAAAGTGATGGCTCCAAGACGGATCACATCACCAGGCTGCATTTCAGAGATGTCAATGGCGATTTCACTCGGCATGTTGGCCGGGGTGGTCACAATATCAATCGTGTCTTCTGATGGGTCAACGAGTCCACCTTCTGCGACAACGGCTTTAGCTTCTCCGACCAAGCGCACTGGAACTGCAATGGTGAGTTCTTCACTCATGTTGATGCGCAAGAAATCAACATGTGCCACGGTGCGGCGAACTGGGTGACGTTGCAGCTCTTTGACCACGGCGGGGTAGACGTTGCCGTCCACAGCGATTTCAAGAATGGTGTTGGTGCCAGCAGCACCAGACAGTGCGAGGCGCAGATCGCGGCGATCAATGATGACGGAAACAGGGGCCATGCCCTGACCGTAAATCACGGCGGGGATCTTTTCTTCGCGACGGAGGCGGCGTGAAGCCGCACTTCCCGTGTTACGACCAGTTGTAGCGACAAGGGTGGTGGACATGGCGAGACCTTTCAAACTGGACCATACGATCCAGACGCTCAGAGACAGATGCCAAGGCTAGAGGCAAAAAAGCGGTTTCTGCACTCTGACGAGCAGGAGGAACCGAGATATTGCTCAGGTTCAGGCTTGGTTTTCCCCACCGAAGATTTCGCTGACGCTGGTGTCGTCAAAGACAGCTTCGAGGGCGTCGGCAATGATTTTGCCCACTGAGAGCACTTGGATCTTGTCAATCTTGGCTTCAGGGCTCAATGGAAGGGTGTTGGTCAGGACCACTCGATTGATCTGCGAGTTCGCCAAACGCTCGACAGCGGGTCCCGAGAGAACGCCGTGGGTGGCCATGGCCCAGACTTCCGTGGCTCCTTTGTCGAGTAGCAGATGTGCTGCGGAAACGATGGTTCCACCAGTGTCAATCATGTCGTCTGTCAAGATGCAGAGCCGTCCTTCGACATCACCGATCACATCAAGGGCTTGGGCGACGTTTGTGCTGCCCTTCGGGCGACGTTTGTACACGAAAGCCAGGTCGGCACCGAGATCGGCTCCCAAGTGCTGTTGCATTCTTTCAGCAACCTTGATTCGTCCAGCATCTGGAGAGACGATGACGGGATTTTTGGCGTTTTCACGAATGTATTTTTCAATCACTGGAATAGCCGTGAGGTGATCAACGGGACCATCAAAGAAACCTTGGATCTGACCACTGTGGAGGTCAATGGAAACCATGCGCTTAGCGCCGGCAGCTTTGAAAAGATCAGCGATTAAACGGGCCGTGATCGGCTCACGACCTTCGGCTTTGCGGTCTTGACGGGCATAACCGTAGAACGGGCACACGGCAGTAATGCGCTTGGCTGAAGCCCTCTGGGCAGCATCAATCATGATCAGTTGTTCCATGATCGAGTCATTGATTGATCGACCGTCACAGCCGAAATGACTCTGCATAATGAAAACATCCGAGCCACGGACGCTTTCACCAAAGCGGGGGCGAACTTCTCCGTTGGCAAATTGAACGAGATTGTGCTCTCCAAGATCGATACCGAGAAAACCAGCGACTTCTTGCGCCAATGCTGGGTGGGTGCGACCCGAATACAAAGACATTCTTTTGGTCGTCACTTTGTCTATGTGGTTCAACTGCGGCCTCCGCTATTGGGTGTGGTGCTCCAAATCATAGAACGCGGTGGGGCTCACCCCATCAATGACTCGACCCAAAGACGAAAAATGCCCAAACGAGTACTGCAAAAACAACGATTGGCTCCGGGGAGAGGGCTCGAACCCCTATTAGTGGAATCAAAATCCACGGTCCTACCATTGGACGACCCCGGAAGGGGAGAAGACCTTGTGAGGGTCAACTGGTACCAAAGTTATCTGCTTTTGACAACTTTGCCTGATGAGTTTGTTCACTCCTTGTGCTCTTCCGTTTGGATAGACGGACTGGACTCGCTAGCGTGGTAAGCCTGTCGTCGGAGAGGTTCTATGGGTTCGTTAATTAAAAAGCGTCGTAAGCGCATGCGCAAGAAGAAGCACAAGAAGATGCTCCGCCGTACGCGTCACCAGCGTCAGCGTAAGTAACGAGCTTGCCCTGCGGGCAATGTGGCATCACTGCCTTGTGCGGGTCTCAATGACATAGGCATCGGGCAGTGCTTCGCGCAACGCCTGACCTTGTTCTGGCAACTGATGAGTCACAAACCATGTGGCGCCACTCCCCGCTAGGGCTGGTGGATCTCCCGTGACCTCGCGTATTCGGTCGCGCCAGCGGGCTAACTCGGGTTCAACTTGAATTGCTGCGGGTTCAAGATCGTTAGGTCCGTCACTGCGAGGTCCGCCCATCGCGTCCCATGCCTGGTAGACCCTCGGTGTACTCACATGAAGTGGAGGAACGATCAGGGTGATTCTTTGCGCTTCAAGAGAGATTGGTTGGATGATTTCACCGATTCCAGAAACGTGAGCCTGGCCACCGACGAGACAAAAGGGAACATCAGCCCCGAGCGTCGCACTGTCAATGACATCACTTGGCGAGGTTCGGCCTGCCCAACGAAGAATCGCCGCAGCGTTTGTTGAGCCACCTCCGAGACCTCCTCCATGGGGAATATTTTTTGTCACCACAATGTTCGCTGACCGCCGGACGAATGTTAGGGCACGCGTCACCAAATTAGATGCATCATTTCTGAGACCCTCTGCAAACGGTCCTGTAAAAGATAAGCCGTGAGAGTTATCAACGACTGTCAAGACATCATGCAATTCAAGTGTTGTCATGATTGCTTCAATGAGGTGAAAGCCATCGCTACGCAAGCCCGTGATCCGCAAACTCAAGGTCAGTTTCGCTGGAGCGATCAATTGTTGGGTGTGTGCAGCGACGTTCATTTTTCAACTGCTGGTTGACGTCGCTTCTCTTAAATCGCTGTGGCAAGCCGACCCCACTGATGAACA
>SYDZ01000241.1 GCA_005801025.1 Actinomycetota bacterium | reverse complement strand
GTTCGAATCCAGTTGGGGCTGCTCTTGTTAGGCCGTCAAAGTGATGGTCCCAATGCTTCATGTGGTTTGCTCAGCGCGACGCTTAAGGAAGGCTGTTCCAGCCCAGCATGGTGCTGTTGTTCGCTCTGTCTGAGGCGATCAATTTCCACTGACCTGTCCCGCCAAGACTGCATTCAGTAAGATCAGCCGTGATTTGGATGACATTATTAACATTTGGAGTCGCGTCAGACGCAATATCCACAATCGTTGATCCCGTTTTTTCTGTTTCCGTCGGGATATTAGTTCCCGAAGTGTTCGTTGAGGTGAAAAGTCTTGCCGATTCGATGGTGCACTGACCCGACGGGCCTTGGAAAGAATATCTCAGACCGCCCACATCTTGCCACGATGTGTCGGTTCCGATAGGGCTGCGTTGCGGGCGCCAGAAAGTGAAAGTGACACTATTTTTTCCAGCCATTGATGGTTGGCGACAGGTCCCATTTGAGGTGTGAATGGACACACCATCCACCTTGACGATGCAAGGAGCAGTTTGAATGACGCCCGATAAAACCTGGGTGGACGAGGCGAGTAAAGCACCACTGCCACTCGTCAGGCGAAAACCGATAGTGTCACCGACTTTCATTCCGTCGGGGCCAGCCATTCGAGGCTTGATTTCATTAAGCCAGGAATCACCAAGGGCGCCAATCGTCCCCTTTGAGGGGATGATATTTGGAAAGCCGTCGCCATCTGGGTCACAGGACGAAAAGACCCACTCGTCCATGCTTGCGTCGAAAGGCAATGTCCAGAGTGACGGCTTGGCTGCCGCGCCAACTTGTGTCGGATCTTTGGCGATGACACTGTTTCCGCAGAAGTCAGAATAGGTTGAGCGACCAGGTGCCAGTGGCAGAGCGTTATTTTCTGGTTGGTCACCGGAGTCATAGTCTGGAGAAATCGTGATAGCTCCACTAGCTGAGCCTGAACACCAAGAGATGCCAGTGCAGTCAACATTGAAGTATCCAAAGTTTCTTCCACCATCAAATGATGCGGGAGTAGTAGAAATGAAGTTTGATTTGACCGCTTCAAACGTGAAAAATACCCCCTGAAAGGTATTGATCATTGTGGCCACGGCGGTCGCCGCAGGTGACCTATCAGAAAGATTAGTCACCCCATATCCGCTCAGGTTTGCGCAATTCCCACCACATATCAAAGCCGTGCGGAGCGAGGAATCACCCATTAATTTTGCATCTTTTTTAACTTTTGTTGCGAAGAACTTGTCGTCAACGAGGTCTAGTTTACCATCGTTGTCATCATCGACGTCAACGTAAGAGGGCAGACCATCGTTATCGGCATCTTCACCAAGATTGTTGACAGTGGGAGTTGCTGCTGGGAAAACGTCAGCAGTTTTTTTTGTTTTGGACATGCCAAGATTCGTTCGTGCGGGTGGCACACCGCCTGTCACTGACACGGCCGTGTTTGTCACCTCAACTTGAGATGTGGTCAGCGAAAGATATGCGTAATTCGTCTTCAAGGTGATCTCTTTGAGATCAAGAGTCCCCGCTCTTTGCTTTTTCATGTTTAGGTAAGCTTTGCTAGCGTCAGTAACCTTCCTGACGGCTTTATTCTTGGCATCAACATATTTGAAGATCACGGGCCCAACGTAGGCGCCTCTCTTACTAATGATGGATAGGGTCATGCCCTCGGTATCAGCCGTCGCTATTCCTGTAATTGACACTTTTCCGCCTGTGGCGGTGGAACTATACGACTTGCCAGATTTAGAGACAGCGAGCAACTTGTACTGATTTGTGAGCGTGGCTTTAATTGTCACGGTGGAGACCGCTTGGGCAGATGAACCGAGACTTACAAGACAGGTGAAGAGAATTGCTCCGCACAGGGCTAAAAAACGGGATTTGGCTACAACCGACTTCATCGCACTTCCCTTCGAGTCGGGGAGACTCACGAACTAAGCGGAAAAGTATCTGAAATGAACGATATTGTCAAGAAAAACTTGAAGAATGAGATGCATTTTCCCTTTCGAGACATCGCACGTCTTTGTTAAACAGTGATCCGACAGCCATCACGACGGCGATTGTTCCAGCGATGTACAGCGTGTTGCTGGTGCCGATCCATTGTGCCATCGGCCCCGCAAGAAACAATCCAAACGGCGCAAAGAGGTTTGATCCCAGTGCATCGTAAGCACTTACACGCGACAACGCTTCTTCAGGAACATGTGTCTGAAACATCGTCATCCACATCACAAAAAATAGATCTAAAGCAATACCTGAGATAAAGGCCAAAATCATCAGTAAAAAGATGTGTAATGGCACTGCGGCGCCGAGCATCCACACGCCAAGGACGGGCATTCCACCCATAGCGACGGTCAGCGGATGTTGAGGTTTGATGCGCAACGAAACTAGTACGCCGCAGACGCTCCCAGCACCAAAGGCAAACAGCATCATTCCCATATCTCGCGCCCCACCGAGTGCCTCTTTCATCTGGACCGGCGCAAGCACTCCTAAGAATCCCTCAAAGCACATATTAATAAATGCAAAACAGATCACAATAACGACTACCCATTGACGTGAATAGAACTCCGACCAACCTTGACGGAGTTGCGAAATCATGCTCGGATGTTTGTCGGTCGCTCCGGTTTGCATCTTTGTTGGCAACTGCAGTTGCAGGACCAAGATCCCGGCAACGAGAAAAGTTGCCCCATCACCGATAATCGCCCAGCCCGGTCCGGCGGTGCTGACGATGGCGGCACCCATGGTCGCACCGAGTGTGAAGCCGATGTTTTCGCCAAGTCCGACGAGAGAGTTGGCAGCCTGCAAATGTTCGCTCGGAACAACTTCGGGAAGCAATCCAGCAAATGCTGGCCACCACAATGCGTTCAAAATTCCAAAAACAAAAGCATTCACACAGAGCAATGGAACCGTGGCATGATCGGTCAGAAACAAAATGCCGCTGGTTGCCACTACGAAACTTCCGATGATGTCGGTGACGCCAACGACTCGAGCACGACCCATGCGGTCGGCAACAACACCGCCAAGTAATAGGAAGAGGACAATCGGCACCATGTGCGAGGCCGTGACCCAACTCAGCGATGAGGCGTTACTGCCAGGAAGTGATAACACACCAAAGGCCATGGCGATGGGGGACATCCCATTGCCGATATTCGATAACGTGCGCGCCACGATCAGGATCCGAAATCGCTTGATAGTCCAGAGGGTTGTGAGGTCTCTCAGCATGATGATCTCTCACGACACTAGTGATCTCCACCATGATTCGGTGGTGAGAAGAATTTTACCTATACGCTTTGGCTATGTCACGACCACCAGTTTCCTTGCGAGCGCTTGCGGTTGCTCGCGGAGATGAGCCCGCGGATCTGCTTATCACCGGTGGTCGCGTTTTGTCACCGATTACACGGGAATGGGTTTCCACTGATGTCGCGATTGCCGACGGAGTTATCGCCGGCTGGGGCCGACGTGACGCCTTACAAACTGTGGATGTCGGCGGAGCCGCCCTGGTCTCTGGGTTCATTGATGCTCACATGCATCTTGAGTCAACCAAGTTGTGGGTGGACGAGTTCGTGAAGGGCGCCCTGCCTTGCGGCACAACAGCAGTGGCCTGTGACCCACATGAAATTGCCAATGTGGCCGGACTTGATGGCGTTGCCGCTGTAGCAGAGGCTGCCGAAAAAATGCCTTTTACTTTTGGCTTGGCTGCATCGAGTTGCGTTCCCGCTTCAAGTTTTGAAAGTCCAGGCGCCGCTTTTTCTACAGCGGATATCCGACATTTGATCACCGAATTCAATGCCATCGGAATTGGCGAAGTGATGAATTATCCAGCAGTCATCAGCGGTGACCCAACCTTTCGCGAAATTATCGCGGCTGCTGGTTGGCGCAGCGTTGATGGTCACGCTCCTGGTTTGCGCGGTTCACAGTTGGACGCTTATTTGGCAGCGGGAGTTGAATCTGATCACGAATGCTTCGCTCTTGACGAAGCTCACGAGAAGCGTCAAAAAGGGATGTGGGTGTTTTTGCGTTACGGCTCAGCCTGCAAAGACCTTGAAGAGTTGTTACCGACGGTGCTAACCAATGGTCCGACGCGAACGGCAATGTGTACTGACGACCGTGAACCACATCAGATCCGCACGATCGGTCACATCAACCATTGCATGCGTCTGGCAGTTGCCGCTGGATGTCACGAGATTGACGCCTTGATCATGGCTACTTTCTTGCCCGCGCAATTCCATAACTTCTTCCACCTTGGTCAATTAGGACCGGGATATCAGGCTGACATTTTGGTTTTTGACACGCTTGCTGATTACCGACCTGCAGTCGTTTATCAAGCGGGGCAACTGGTAGCGCGCAATGGAGCGATCATCCCAGGGGTAGTGCCTGCGACTCCTGCGCCAGATTCGTTGCGTCATCGAGTCCATCTGCATCACAATCCAAGTGCGTACGAACTGACAGTTGAAGAGCCTGCCAACGGAATGGCGCGCGTGATTGGCGTGACTCAAGGTACGGTGCGCACGACTTATCTTGAACTTGATGTCAGAGATCCCAGTCATGACATTGCGCGCATCGCCGTCCTTGAACGCCACAAAAAGACGGGTCGGATCGGCTTGGGCTATGTAGCCAACTTTGGACTCACTCGTGGGGCGATCGCTTCCACCGTGTGTCACGACGCTCATAATGTCATGGTCGTCGGAGCGCGTGATGCCAATGGACCTGCCGATATGGCCGTGGCGGTAGCGCGACTGGCTGAAATTGGTGGGGGACAAGTGCTCGTGCACGAGGGTCAGATTTTGGCCGAGGTGCCGTTGCCCGTAGCGGGGCTGATGAGCGACCTGCCCCTTGATTCGGTGGCTGATCAGATTGAAAACATGGAGCAGATGGCGCGTGATTTCGGGATTGCTATCGATGCTCCGTTCATGCTGCTGTCATTTTTAGGTCTTTCGGTTATCCCTGATTTGCGGATCACCGACATCGGGCTGATTGATGTCAATCAGTGGAAACAGGTCCCTGTCGCCCTCTAGCCAGATTTTTACTTTTTGCCTAAACACCGAATCGTCACGCTTCTGAAACATTCGTCTAGACGAATTATGTCTATAGTTCATCCATGGTCATAAAAAGCAATGCCGCTGCGGACCTCGGGGTCGATGTTCTTGCCGACACCCCGTTGTACGAGCAGGTACGCGATTCTCTCACCCGACTCGTTTTAGAGCGAACTCTTTCAGACTCAACGCCGCTACCCACCGAACCTAATCTGATGGAGTTCTTTGGCGTCAGCCGTGGCACCCTGCGCCGAGCGATTGAAGATTTAGTACGCGATGGTTTGCTAAGTGCCGAACAAGGCCGCGGAACTTTCGTGATTCAAGAAGAGCGAGTGCGCCGTGTCGTTTGGCAACGTCTGAGCGAAGTCGCCAAGCCAGATTCGCGTTTTGATATGGACCTGCGTAACTTTGTCCCTGACTTCGCTGGTTCCACAGCAGCTCACAAGCGAGTCGCCAAGCGATCAGAATGGGCACAAGCAAAAGTCATTTTTTGCGCCCCGGATAACAGCATTGAGCAATTACGCTTGGCTGCTCTCATTGCTGGCAAGAAAATTTTGGTCCCGACTTACGGTCTCAGTCGCGGTTTTATTTTCTTAGATGGATCAAAGTTGGCAGCGAGTGATAAACAATTGGCGGCGACTCTTGACGGCATGGAAAAGTTCGGGAGTCGCTTGGGGCCAGGCGATCTTCGCAAAGTAGTGAAAATAGACCTCGTGATTTCTGGCGCAACAGCCGTCACTCTTGATGGTCGCCATATCGGCGGTGGACAGAGGTATCTCGCTCTTGAATGGATGATGATGCGTGAACTTGGTGTCGTTGATCCCTCAACACCGGTCATCGCCATTGTGCATGACTGTCAAGTAGTTGACGAAATGGTTGAGGCCGAACCAGATTGCCTATTGGGCATTATCTGCACCAACACGCAAGAGATTGATGTGCGGGCGACCCGTGAACTCTCTGTGCCACAGTTACGGAGAGTGCAATGAGCATAGCCTTGACCACCGAGCAATATCGCGAGCAAATATGGACCGAATTAGCCAAAGTGGCACGACCCGACTCGCGATTCCACTGGGATTTTTCAAGTTTTATTTGTGACTTTGATGGCAGTGAAAAGTGTTCGGATCAGCTCCTTGAATTAGCAGCCATCACTGATCGCGGGCGGCGACAGATATTTGTGACCCCTGATAATTGCCTTGAAGACCTTCGCTACAAATTGATACGACTCGGCATCCCATTTGTGATGACCACCTACGGCATCGTGCGTGGTTTTTATCGCTTGGACCCGACAACGATTCCCGCCAGTGATCATCGCTATGCGGCAACTCTTGATGGTTTTGATCGTTACGCCGAACAACTTTCGTTGCGTCAACTTCAGCAGACAGAAAAGTTTTCCTTGTTAGTGACAGGTGGGAGCGCGGTCAGTAAAAATGGTGTGCGTTTCGGTAAGGGTCACGGATATTTTGATTTTGAGTGGGCCGTTCTCAGCGAACTTGGTCTCACCGACAGTTCATCAGTGGTCGCCGATGTGGTGCACGACTGCCAGTTCGTTAACGAAGTCATGCCCGCAGAGAAGCATGATGTTGTTGTCGATTGGGTCATTACACCGACCCAAAAAATACATATAGATCAGAATTCCCGTCAGCGTGGACGTGTCTTCTGGGAAATGGTTCCGGGTACCGAGTTTGCTGAACTTAGCACCGTTGCCGAGTTACGAGATATCCAAAACTTGGGACCGTTATGACCTCTGCAGAAGCTAGTAATTTACTAACCAACAACAACGACATGAAAGGTCAAAAATGAATCCTATTTCACGACGACAGATGCTGATTCGTGCATCTGCAGCCGGCGTTGGTCTAGCGGGCTTGCCTGCTTTCCTCGCCGCTTGCGGAAGCGATGATGCCAAATCAGGCGGAGACGGCGCCGCAACCAAATTCTCCATGCAAGCTGCTTGGGTGAATGACGCCGAATTCATGGGGTATTTCATCGCTATGACTAACGGTTACTACGCAGAAGAAGGTATCGAACTCGATTACCTGTCGGGTGGCCCAGATGTGATTCCTGAGAGTTCGCTACTTTCTGGCAAAGCACCACTGGCTCTCACCACACCAGATAGCACGATTAACGCCATCGTCAATGACGGTGCACCATTCGTGATCGTTGGGGCGCAGTACCAAAAGAACCCCATCGGTGTCATCAGCTTGAAGAAGAACCCGATTAATTCGCCAGCAGATTTGGTGGGCAAGACCTTGGCCGTGCCAGCGTCAAACACCCTCTCCGTCGAGGCCATGCTCAAGTTGAGTGGCATCAATAAGGCTGACGTGAATATCGTGCCTTACGCCTACGACCCAACGCCGCTCGTTATGGGCGAGATTGATGCTTCCATCGACTTCGCAACCAACGTGCCGTTCAGTATCCAGCAGGCTGGCGAAGAAGCGACATCATTCTTGCTGTACGACTTCGGGTTCACGATTTTCAACGACACCGTGGTCGTCACCAAGGAGGCCTTGACGAACAATCGTGCGGAAATTGTCAAGTGGTTGCGGGCGAGCCGCAAGGGCTGGGACGAGAACTTCAAGGACACGGCTAAGTATCCGCCCGAATTCGCTGAGACCTACTTTAAGGGAACTGGTCGCACGATCGAGAACGAGTTGTTCTTCAACGAGGCACAGAAGTCCATGATGCAGTCCGACGACGGTATTTTCTCAATGTCCGAAGAATCAATCGAGGCCAACTTGGCGGCGCTTGCTGAAATCGGCGTTAAGGGAACCCGAGACATGTTCGACACTACTCTCCTCGAGGAAATCTAGGGTTGTTGAATACGCAAGAAGTGGCCGGCGGTGCGCTCCGCGTCAATGACGTGGAGCGCACTTTCGCGCTAAAAGATGATGTTGTGCGAGCCCTAGACAAGGTTTCCCTTGATGTTCCCGTGGGCTCACTGGTGGCCTTGATTGGTCCCTCAGGTTGCGGTAAGTCAACTTTGTTGCGACTGCTTGCAGGTCTCGAACATCCCGACGGCGGTTCGCTGCTGATCGGTGATAAATCTCCAGAAGAGATGCGCTTAGCGGGTCGCTTGGGCGTCGCTTTTCAAGATCCGGCCCTTTTGCCGTGGCGCTCAGTGTGGAAAAATATCACTCTGCCTCTGCAGGTGATGGGCAAAACGCTCAACGACCACGAGGAGGCGATTAAGGAACTCATCGCCTTGGTGGGCCTCGATGGTTTCGAACATGCTTTGCCTGGTCAATTATCCGGAGGTATGCGTCAACGGGCTGCGATCGCTCGAGCGCTGGTGACCGAGCCTGATGTCTTGCTGCTTGACGAACCCTTCGGCGCTCTTGATGAAATTTTGCGTCGCACGATGAACTTAGAACTCCAACGCATTTGGTTGGCTCGGCGCCCAACCACCATCTTGGTCACGCATGCCATTGAGGAAGCAATATTTTTGGCTGACAAGGTGGCGGTGATGTCGGCGCGTCCAGGTCGCATTGTTGAGGTCGTTGAAGTCCCCTTCGCGCGTCCTCGTGACCCAGAAATTCTGCGCACCCCAGAGTTCCACGCTCTGTCTGACCATGTATCAGAGTTGTTGTTCTCTGGTGGCGGGCACTGAGAAGCGACAGCAACAATGAATAATGCACGGCGTTATGGTCGTGGTGCCTTGGTCGTCATTGCAGTTGTAGTTGTTTGGGAATTCCTCGGTCAGTTTGAGTTGATCGCTCGGGGCGCACTGCCGGCACCTTCTCAAATACTGAGGCAATTTTGGCAGGATCGCAGTGATTATCCACCGCATCTCTCTGTGACACTGAAATCTGCGGGTGCAGGATTCATCATCGGAAACATCATTGCGATTTTTGCTGGCGCTCTGTGTGCGCGGTTTCGCTTTGCCGAAACATTGTTACGCGGCATTGGCGTGACGATGTTTGCAGTCCCTCTGATCGCCATTGTCCCAGTCTTGTTGCTGGCCTTTAGTGGAACGATCCCACGTATCGTGCTGGCGGCGATGGCGAGTTATTTCCCCACGTATGTGGCCACCCTGAATGGCATGCGCAATATTGATCCTCGGCTGGTTGATGTGGTGATGGTGGCAGGTGGTACGAGTAACGATGTCTTACGATGGGTCCGTCTGCGGAGCGCACTGCCACATATCGTCAGCGCATTTCGGGTGACTGCACCTGCGGCCTTGCTCGGAACTTTGCTCGTTGAATTTGGTGGTGGCACGCGTTGGGGGCTCGGTTCGTATCTGCTCGGTTCGTTGGGGCAAGCCAATCCATCTCGTTTGTGGAGTATTGGTCTTGCAGCTACGGCGGTGGCTGCTTCGGCATATATGTTGTTTGCGTACTTAGGTAATCGACTGACGCGCACTTCTTTATCGGCCACCGTACAAACAACAATCACCCCTTCAACGAATTCGGGTCCATGGTGGAAACGCCTTCTCGGCGTGGGGGTATCGGTGAGCGTCGCTCTCGGTGTGTGGGCAGGTGTTCTTAAAATCTTGGATATGTCACCCATCGTGGCTAAATCTCCGCTCGCAGTTTTTCGCTATCTCACAGTGGGCACGCGTGCAGCGGCTTCTCGAACACGTTTATTTGACGCCTATAGCGAAACTCTGCCTGTGGCATTTATCGGTTTG
>SYDZ01000240.1 GCA_005801025.1 Actinomycetota bacterium | reverse complement strand
GCCCGCCACATATATTGCAGACCGCTCGCAGTGGTCAGAAACACGGCGATCCACAACAACCACAACCACAACCAGGTCCCGTCATCTGCTGTGAGAGGAATGATCGCCAACCCCACACTGAGTTGCTGCGCTACAGTTTTAAACTTGGCCAATTGGCTCGCAGGGACGCTAATCCCTTGAGCCCCCGCAAGGACACGATACATACTGATCGCAACCTCACGGATAGCGATCATCAAAACTGGCACTACCCAATACACATCGCGACTCACCAAGGTAAACATCGCTCCGAGGACTAAAACTTTGTCAGCCAATGGATCGAGAAATGCCCCCGATCGAGTTGCCCCGTGCCGACGAGCCAAATATCCATCAATGCCGTCGCTCGAGCAGAGCACGAACCATAAGGCAAAGGCAACCCACGAACCACCCGGATAATCGGGAATCACCACAAACATCACAGGAGACACAAGTATCCGTCCAACGGTGACTGCGTTGGCCCAGGTGGCTATGGCGTTAGGGTCGACTGGCACGTTCTAAGCCTGCCACATTGGGCATGCTCAGACCTAGATTGCGCAACCTTGATGACATCAGGTTGCTGAGACGGCAATGAGATCAGGACCCATGGCTGAAGTGATCTGAACATCGTAAAACTCACCGACTACGAGATCCTGTGGCACTTCAATGATGCCGTCAATCTCTGGGGCCTCACGATGACTACGAGCCTCTCCAGGCTCATCCACTAGAACATTGAGCGTTCGGCCAATGAGGTCGTCGCGACGTCGTGCGGTGATGTTGTCTTGCATTTCACTCAGTTCTACAAGACGTTCACGCATCAGACCGTCTGGGACCTGACCATCAAGGTCAACTGCATATGTGCCATCTTCAGGTGAGTACGCAAAGAAGCCACACCAGTCAAGTTGTGCTTGCTCAACGAAGCTCAATAACTGATCATGATCTTCTTCCGTTTCACCTGGATAGCCAACAATGAAGTTACTGCGAAAGGCCGCATCGGGTTCACGAGATCGAATATCACTAATGCGGTTGAGGAAACGCTGACCGTCGCCCCAGCGACGCATACGGCGCAACAATGACTTACTCACATGTTGCAGAGAGAGATCAAAGTAAGGGACTCCGGTGTCACAGATGGCGTCAATCAAGGCATCGCTTAGATCGCTGGGATAAAGATACAACAGGCGTGTCCGCTCAACCGTTTTGGAGACTTCACGCACGAGAGAAACAATGCTGCCTGAGCCGAGTTCACTCGGACGATCCTTGCCATAGCTCGCCAAGTCTTGGGCGACGAGGACAATTTCGCGGGCTTGCAATTGCTCGACTTCGGCAAGAATTGATGACACGTCACGACTACGCTGCGGTCCACGAAATGACGGAATCGCACAAAAGCCACAACTCCGATCGCAACCCTCAGCAATTTTCACATATGCCCACGGTGACAACGACTTTGGGCGAGGCAAATTTAAAAGATCCAAAAGAGGAATTGGCGCTGATCCCACGGGAATCAACTTCTTTGCAGCAGGTGTCTGCACGGGAACTCCAAAACCGGCCACAAGATCTACTTCGGGAAGTTCATCTGCAAGTTCTTGTCCGTACCGTTCGGCCATACAACCAGTGACGACTAAACGCGAAGTTTCCTTACGTTGTCCGTCAAGGGACAAAATCGTGTCAATAGATTCTCGCCGCGCCTCGTCAATAAAAGCACATGTGTTGACAACAACGAGATCAGCATCGCTCGCCGAATCGGTGGGGAGCATCCCATCGGCAAGCAAGGTACCGATCAATTTGTCCGAGTCAACCTGATTCTTGGGACAACCAAGTGTTTCAACGTAGAAGTGCTGCACGTGATTGGTCACGACATACGAGGCTACCTGCTGGGGTCGCGACAGAGCGTTAAGCCGAGTAAGCCAACTTCAAACCGCCGTATTTCCATTGGGTCTTCACGAGTCGGCCGGTACCCGACAGGGTAATGTACGCAGTGTCGCTACCGTCGGCGGCGAAGCAAATGTTTGTCGTCAATAGGTCACCTGTAGCAACATGCTCCAGCAACTCGCCAGATGGGGAAATGACAGTAATGCCACCATTGACCAAGGTGGCCACGCAGACATTCCCCGCACCATCGACTGCGAGCGAATCAAGCAATTGCAGACCTGGTAATCCGTACAAGACAGCTTGCGTATCTCCGGGCATAGTCGGTGCCAAGACGCCGGGCGTCGTGATATTGCGGCGAAAGACGCGACCGGTGTGAGTCTCAGCCCAGTAGACCGTCGTTCCGTCGGGAGAAAGACCAATGCCGTTGGGTCCTTCAACTGGAAAATCAATTTCACGGATTGAAGAACCGTCTACAGCCGCATAGTAGATAGCAGTCAAGTCCGCTGTCCGTGCCGTGAGGTTACGAATACCGTGATCGGTGAAATAGAAGCCACCGAAATGATCAAAAACCAAATCGTTGGGAGCGCGCAATGCTCGACCGTCACACTCGGTATACAAATCAGTCACTTCACCAGTTGAGATATCGACGCGCTGAATGCGACCGCCGCTGTAATGTGCTTGATCAAAAGGGCCAGGGAAACTCAGTCCGCCAAAGTCGACTTCTGAAAAGCACCCGCCGTTATTACACACATACAGACATCCGTCGGGACCGATAGCAGCGCCATTCGGGCCACCAGTCATCTCGGCGATTGTTTCTTTGGAACCATCAGGACGGACCCGCGTAATGCGCGGTCCAAACATTTCGACCACAATCACGCTGCCATCCCGCATCGCAATCGGTCCTTCTGGAAACCTCAAACCATTTGTGACTTCAACAAGTTTCACGACACTTCTCCCATCGGCAAAACCACATGACTTACCACACGGGATCCTAATCCACAGAACTTTTAGAAGATATATCGAGGACTAGAGCGCCTCAAACTCCTCGACAGTCATCAGAACTTCCCGCGCCTTACTGCCCACACTCGGTCCGACAACGCCTTGTTGCTCCAGCAGATCAATCAGGCGACCAGCACGTGCAAAACCCACTCCTAGTTTGCGTTGAAGCATTGAAGTGGATCCCATTTGGCTACGCACGACCAGTTCCATGGCCCGCTTCAGTAATGCCTCATCACTATCGTCATTGCCATAACTCTCGGTGATGGCTTGCCCAGCGGGGCTACCTGCGGCCGGTTCATCGCCTTCTACGCCACTCACATACTGAACTGTTGGGGCCTGTTGTCGCCAAAAGGCAACGACCTTACGGACTTCTTCTTCTTCGACCCAGCAACCTTGAATACGTTGAGCCACCGATGAGTTGCCAGGCAAAAGCAGCATGTCACCCTTGCCAACTAGTTTTTCGGCACCAACCTGATCAAGAATCACTCGACTGTCCATCTGTGACGACACAGCGAAAGAGGCTCGGGCAGGAACGTTGGCTTTAATGACTCCAGTGATCACGTTGACGGAAGGTCGCTGCGTCGCAACAATTAAGTGAATGCCAACGGCACGAGCTTTTTGCGCAATGCGAGTGATGCTCTCTTCAACATCGCGAGCAGCCACCCTCATTAAGTCATTTAACTCATCAACCACAACCACGATG
>SYDZ01000239.1 GCA_005801025.1 Actinomycetota bacterium | reverse complement strand
ATACACCAGCCATTCGCGGATCAGCCTGTGCCAGTGAACAGTTCTTGACGAATCCCAAGCCATCTCCCCATTGTTTCATGTCTAGGCTGACCTGATGCGCATTGGAATCATGACTGGCGGCGGAGATTGCCCGGGACTCAACGCTGTCATTCGTGCCATCGTGCGAAAAGGGGATGCAGTTTATGGTGACGAGTTCATTGGATTCCTGGATTCGTGGGATGGGGTCATGGCGCAGCGCTTCATTGAGTTGCCAGCGTCGGCAGTGCGCGGCTTATTGCCACGCGGGGGAACGATTCTTGGCACCCGACGTGGAAGCCCATACGATTCAAAGGATGGAGTTCAACAAGTACAGAAATGCTTTCGTGAACAACGTCTTGATGCCTTAATCGTGATTGGTGGAAATGGTTCACTGACTGTCTCCTCTTTGCTATTTGCCGAAACTCATTTGCCAATTATTGGTGTTCCAAAAACAATTGACAATGATGTGTTTGGAACTGAACTCTCTTTTGGATTTCACACTGCGGTGCAAATCGCCACCGACGCAATTGATCGACTACACACCACGGCCGAAAGTCATGATCGTGTCATGGTCGTGGAGTTGATGGGTCGAGATACGGGATGGATTGCGGTGTACGCCGGTCTCGCTGGAGGTGCAACCGTCATTCTGATACCCGAAGAACCTTTTGATATCGCCGAAGTCTGTGCCGAAGTCGCAAGTCGTCATCAAGGTGGACGCTTTGCCTCAATCGTCGTTGTCGCCGAGGGGGCACAACCCATAGTCGGGACGATGACTCCTATTGACTACGCCACTGATCATCTTGGGCGACCGCGTTATGGCGGCATATGTGTGGGAATCGCAGAAGAAATTGAAAGGCGGACAGGGTTTGAAGCCCGCGTCGTGCAAATCGGTCATGTGCAAAGGGGCGGTACGCCAACTGCTTTCGATCGCATTTTGTGTACTCGCTTTGGTCTGGCTACTGTTGATGCTGTCCACGAGGGAGCATTTGGATACATGGTGGCGCTTGATGCCACAAAAATTAGTCGGGTCCCACTCAGCGACATAGTGGGCAAGATTCGTACCGTTGACCTCAAACTCTTCCACGAAATTGGCGATGTCTTTTTTGGCTAGGTCAAACCCTAAAAAGAATGCTTAGAGAAGTGGATCGACGATGGTGGGGAAGGCGGGCTGACTACTGGCGGCGCGCCCAGGATAATCAAAAGATGTCAATGGTTCCGATGTGAGTGATCCGTCGCCTCGTGGCCATTCTTGGGTTTGACCTTGTACAACAAGGAGGATTCGTTCAACGCCCTGAATTTCGCTGAGTGTCAAAACGATTTGAGCCACAGCGGAAACCAAGTCATCACCTGTGGCCTGAAAGATATTTTCTGAAACGTCAATCTTGACGATGTCTGTTGCGACGTAGCGCGCAGAAATAAGTTTCGTTCCTTGCGGTATGGCTGATCGCAAACTCTCATCTTGTTCACTAGTCGTCGGGCCATCAAATAAGGCATTGATGATCTGGGCGGGTTCATTGAGAACATCACGTTGAACCACGACTAAGCGTTGTGTGCTCTCATTATCGGTGCGTTGTAAGTAGATGCGCCCAATGCCCGATTCGCTTGAAGCGGAAGGTGACGACTCGTTCATATCGCTTTGCAGATCGCGTCCAATGACTTGGGAAGAATCTTGGGCCCCAAACGAACAGCCGCCAACCAGTATGAGTATCAGGCTGGCAAGAAAAACTGGACGGCGCGTGCGCATAGTGCTAGACCCTCTCCGCCGGTAGTTCGATGATAAAGCAGGCGCCTTCATGACCGTCGTGTCGCTCTTCAACCCACACTCGTCCACGGTGAAGTTTGACGTGCTCGTCCACAAGGGACAGACCCAAGCCAGCGCCGTCGGATCCGCTACGTCTTCCAGCGACAACGCCCCGAGCGAAGCGTTCAAAGATGAGGTTGCGTTCTTCAAGGGGCACACCGAGACCATGATCTTCCACGGTGATCCATACCTGTGATGGTGGATCTTCATCATCTGGTACGAAGACGGAGATCTCTACTTCTCCACCCCCGTGAGCGCGACCATTATCAACAAGGTTGGCAATGACGCGTGCGAGCCGTCGACGGTCACCGCGAATGATGA
The DNA here is from genome assembly GCA_005801025.1 of Actinomycetota bacterium. GTDB lineage: Bacteria > Actinomycetota > Acidimicrobiia > Acidimicrobiales > Ilumatobacteraceae > Casp-actino8. The sequence goes on along the minus strand of SYDZ01000239.1, from coordinate 4,059 downwards.
TGTGATCAGCTGTAGACGTGACCAAGACGCTGGTCGTCGGGAGACTGCTGATAGCGACGGCCTGGCGGACAAATTCACCCACGAGCAACTCTTCAACGTTCAGCCGAATGGCACCTGCATCAAAGCGCGAAATCTCCAACAGATCTTCAACTAGCGCTTGGAAGCGGGCAACGTCAGCGATGAGAAGATCAAGAGCAACTTGGGCGCGTTCGGGCATTTCTTCGCGACGAGCGTGCATGACTTCAACAGATGCTGCGAGGGTCATTAACGGTGAACGCAATTCGTGACTGACATCAGATGTAAAGCGAGTGTCGCGCTCCACACGTAATTCAAGAGCGGCAGCCATGTCGTTGAACGAAGAAGTGAGGGCCGATAAATCTGGATCGTCTGTTTCTTCAAGTCGCGTGTCAAGACGCCCACCGGCGATCGCTTGCGCCGCCTGACTTGCCGCGGTGAGCGGTCGAACGGCACGAGAGGCAACGATTGCGCCCAGAAAAACCCCTAAGAGAGTGGTGATGATTGCAGCCAAGGTGAGGGCGAGATTGATGCTGTTCAGGGTTGAACGCACGTCTTGCATTGAAGGAAATTCGAAATAGGCAGCGTCTGCTGAATCCAAGGGGATACCAATTGCCAAGACCAATTCCTTGTCAACTTCAATGCGCATGGTCCGAGGTTCTCGGTTGTCGATGATTGCCACGAGCATGTCTCGGTCAATAACATTGGATGAAAAGCGAGCGTTATCACCTGTCCATGTGCCACGGAAATACAACAAAGGGCGATTGGCCGTGAGACGTTCGATAACCGTCTGGGTATTTGACGGATTTGAGCGAAGATCAATGGCTAATTGAGTGGCATTTTCATAAGCCTGCTCGATGACGTTTCTTTCGCGATCCTCAACCAAGTTCGAACGGGTAAAATTGTATGTCGCCAGAGCGAGGAAAAGTGATAGGGCAAAGCTCCCTAAGCCGAAGGTAATCAGAATCCGCGAGCGCAATCCGATGGGTTTAAGTATTCGCGGGCGAGTGCGCTGTGCTCGATGAACTTTCAGCGACTTGCCACTGACTAGTTCAGAGATGACAGATTTTTTGGCCACGAAGAATCAGGCCTGAAGTCGATAACCGAGACCGCGAACAGTCACCACGTGACGAGGGTTGGCAGGATCTTTTTCTACTTTTGTGCGCAGTCGACGAATGTGCACATCGACTAAGCGACCATCGCCGAAATATCCGTAGCCCCAGACATCGTCAAGCAGTTGTTCGCGGCTGAAGACACGACCAGGATTTTGGGCAAGTTCACAGAGTAGTCGGAACTCAGTCTTTGTGAGACCAAGTTCTGTGCCATCTCGTAACACTTTGCCTTCGTCAGGAATGATCTCGAGGTCGCCAAAGACGAGTTTCGGGTGAGCGGGATGCGCAGGGCGAGCCCGTCGGAGCAGCGCACGGATCCGCGCCGATAACTCTTTTGGGGCAAAGGGTTTAGTGAGATAGTCATCAGCACCTGCCTCGAGGCCAGCGACAACATCATGAGTGTCGGATCTGGCGGTAACCATCACAATGGGCACATCGCTGTGGCGACGGATTGTTCGACACAGTTCAAAGCCGTCAATGCCGGGCAACATGATGTCAATCAGTACGACATCGGCTGGTTGGCGTAAGAACAAAATGACGGCTTCTTCGCCGCTTGCAGCCTCATCAACAGTCCAGCCTTCATCTTCTAAAGCCAATTTGACTGCAGCGCGTATCCGCTCGTCATCTTCGACGGCCAGAATTCTGGTTCCCACGCTTCCATCTTGCCTGATGGAAGGGGTAGTAGTTGGCTAACTAGAATTGTTTTTTACCTTTACGAGGCAAGAATCGCCAAAATGGCTTGGTGAATGCCGGGAGTGCTGAGCAGTGTTTGCTCAGATCGAATCAGGGAACCTGAAAAATCAGAGGAGATGGCTCCAGCCTCGGTGGCAATCAGTAGGCCCGCGGCGAGGTCCCATGGTTGCAGAAACTCTTCGAAATAGGCGTCAAGGCGACCATCGGCGACGTAGCACAGGTCCGCCGCGGCGGCACCACATCGCCTGATATCGCGAACCTGGGGGAGTATTTTCGCAATCCGCGTGCCTTGCGCATCTCGGCGTTGTGAATGATAGGAGAACCCGGTTCCAATGAGTGCCATGCTGAGGTCGTGGCAGGGTGAGCATTGTAATTTCCGCGCACCGAGCCACGCCCCATGGCCTCGAGCGGCGACAAAAAGTTCGCGGGTGACGGGTAGATAGACCGCAGCGGCCAAAGTTCCAGTGGCGTCGGTGGCGGCGATGGAGATGGCATAGCCAGAAAGGTTGTACAAAAAATTCGTCGTGCCATCAATGGGATCAATGAACCAAGTAATGCCTGATGTGCCAGGTGTCTGAGTTCCTTCTTCAGCGAGCACTGAGTCGTTGGGGCGTAAGTGTCCTAGTCGCCCAACAATCAGACTTTCACTTGCCCGATCCCATTGAGTGACGACATCAGTGGGCGAGGATTTGATGTCACCGTCGCATGTTCCTCGACTGCGTCCAGTGGCGACAAGATCACCTGCCTGGCGCGCAATGCTGGCAGCGATATTCATCAACTCAAGAGCATTGTGGGGCGCGATAGGAGACATTGGTAATTATGTGCGGTCAGAGAGATCGCGCCACTCACCGAGCGCCCTCAGGCTGAGAACAGCGACGATTGAAGTGCCACCTGAGGTCAAGACTGCACCGCTCAATAGTCCGAGTCCGAGTGGCAATGAACTTTGCCCGTCGTACTGAATGTCAACGAGGGCGTAACCGAGCAATGAGCCGATGAGGCCCCCAAAAATAATGGAGATAAATGCCACCAAGCGAGCGCCACGAGATGGCAGGGCTGAGAGTGGTCGTTCCTCGGGCACCTAAACATCGTAGGCTCACAACGTGAGCCAAGGTTTGTTTACCCGTCAAATAGTTGTGGTGATCCCCACCTATAACGAGGCTGGAAACATCGAGAAAGTTCTCAATGGTGTTCGTGCTGCCCTCCCGCAGGCCAGATTATTGGTCGTTGATGATGACAGTCCTGATGGCACAGGTGAGATTGTTGAGCGTTATCAGTCTTCTCATCAAACAGATGGCTTAAGTGAGGTCAGTGTTCTGCATCGTTCTGCTAAGACAGGTTTAGGGGCGGCTTATCGGGCGGGATTTACGACAGCCTTGTCAATGGGTGCAGAGATCTGCGTGCAGATGGACGCCGATCTATCCCATGATCCGATGTATTTACCAGCGATTGTCTCCGCCGTCGAGATGGGTGCTGATGCCGCCCTAGGAAGTCGCTACACGCCGGGTGGTCAGATCGACAATTGGCCACCTTTACGGCGTTTTCTCTCGCGGTGGGGAAATCGATTCGCGGCGGGCATGTTGGGTTTGGCGATCAATGATGCCACTAGTGGATATCGGGCCTATTCGGCCTCGGTTTTGCGGATGATGGATTTTTCCACTGTGCGAGCCGAGGGTTACGGATTCCAAATTGAAATGACCCATCGTGCGGTGCGCAGTGGCGCGCGCATCATTGAAGTCCCTATCTTGTTTACGGACCGCATTGTTGGTGAATCCAAACTAGATCATCACATTATCGGTGAGGCTTTCACGCTTGTCACGCAGTTGTGGTTCAGGGATCGACTGTGGCACCGCCGTCGACGCCGGTGATACCTGCAGTGGACCGCTCGGCATCTTCAACTCGAACTATTCTTCACGTCGATATGGACGCATTTTTTGTCTCCGTAGAATTGCGACGGCATCCAGAACTAGTGGGTCAACCAGTTGTCGTAGGTGGTTCCGGGGCACGAGGAGTAGTAGCGGCGGCGAACTATGAAGCACGCCGATTTGGAGTGTTCTCAGCGATGGCTTCTGCAAAGGCTCGGCGACTGTGTCCAGATGCAGTTTTTCTTGCCGGTGACTACGCAGAATATTCATCGGTCAGTGCTCAGGTACACGAAATTTTTTCAAGGTACACCCCGTTCATTGAGCCGATAGGTCTTGATGAGGCATTTCTTGATGTGACCGGCTCAGTCACTCTTTTT
>SYDZ01000238.1 GCA_005801025.1 Actinomycetota bacterium | reverse complement strand
GCCCAAAGGTCGATAATCCGCCAAAGGTATAGCCAAGATCAAGCTGTTCTTGCATACCTGGAGGGAGGTCTCGCTTCGGTTCGGTCATGCCCGAACCTTATCTTTTCCGAGGTGTTGAGGGACCAAACACCGAAAAATATGGGCTTGGCGTTGACTCGGGGCGCTCAATCCTGTTGACTGATATCCGATGAACGCCGTAACTACTCCGTGGAATACTGCTGCCATCATCATTATTCGCTAGTGCACGGGTTCATTCTCGTGCGCAGTCAGCCGCCCACCGGGCGGCATTTCTGTTTCTCGGAATGAACTCTCATAGAGAAAGAAAACCCATGAGCAACATGATTGAAGTTTTTGACACAACATTAAGAGACGGCCTTCAGGTTGAAGGTGTGTCGGCGTCCGTAGAAGACAAGCTGCGCATTGCCGAGCAACTTGATCTTCTCGGTGTGCACTACATCGAAGGCGGCTGGCCTGGTGCCAACCCGAAGGACATTGAGTTCTTTGCACGCGCCGCCAAAGAGTTGCATTTCACGACAAGCAGGTTAGTTGCTTTCGGTTCAACACGTCGCCCCAAAGGCAAAGTGGATGATGATCCCACATTGCGTCACCTCATCGATGCCGGCACAAGTGCGGTGTGCATCGTCGCTAAAAGTTGGGACTATCACGTCATCAACGCTTTACAGACCACCCTTGATGAAGGCATCGCGATGATTGCTGATTCAGTTGAATATCTCGAGGGCAATGGGCGTCGCGTCCTAGTTGACATGGAACATTTTTTTGACGGCTTCAAGAACAACGAAGAGTTCGCTTTACGCGCTTTGGAAGCAGCCGTGATCAAAGGTGCGAGCCATCTTGTGTTGTGCGACACCAACGGCGGAAGTTTGCCTCATGAGGTCCAAGACATCGTGGCGAAAGTCAAGAGTCATGTGGGCAACGATGTGATCATCGGGATCCACTGTCATGATGACACTGGTTGCGCAGTTGCTAACTCCATGGCCGCAGTCCTCAGCGGAGCGCGCCACGTGCAAGGCACCTTGAATGGTCTCGGAGAGCGCACTGGTAACACCAACCTCACAACTGTCATTCCAAATCTGCAGTTAAAACTTGGCTACCAGTGTCTGCCAGAAGGGCGCTTAGAACATTTAACTGCGGTCAGCCATCATGTGGCCGAAGTACTGAATCGTCCGATGAATCCTCAGGCTCCTTATGTTGGTAGCGGCGCATTTGCTCACAAAGCTGGTCTGCACGTCAGCGCCATCGTGCGCACCAAAGATGCCTATGAGCATGTTGATCCTTCTCTAGTCGGCAACGGAACTCGTTTCATCGTCAGCGAAATGGCAGGTAAGGCCACGATCACCATCAAAGCCGAAGAACTTGGCTTAACTCTTGAGCCCCTAGCGATCAATCAAATCATTGAGGATCTCAAGCGTTTGGAGCATGAGGGCTACCACTTTGAAGCAGCCGACGCCTCTCTTGAGTTATTAATGCGCAAGGCAGCGGGTTGGAAGCAATCATTTTTCCGAGTCGAGTCAATGCGCGTCATCACTGATGAGACAGTGGACGGTGAATTCACGACTGAGGCCACGGTCAAGGTGTGGGTCGGGCCAGACAGTGAGGCCACGCGTCATGTTCATACATCTGAGGGCAACGGACCGGTCAACGCCATAGACACTGCGTTGCGGGCTGCCGTCTCGCAGGCCTATCCCGAGGTAGATCGCATCCACCTGACTGACTACAAGGTGCGTATCTTGGACGGGGCAACTGCCACGGGTGCAGTCACTCGTGTGTTGATTGACGCCACCGATGGTGATAGATCGTGGACGACAATCGGCGTGAGTTCGAACATCATTGAGGCTTCGTGGAGGGCCCTCGAAGAATCTTTAATCTACGGACTTCTTCACTCGGGCGTCTGAGCGAATACGGTAGAAGTAATGTCTGCACCAAAGTTTGCTCCGACCCCAGTCCTTGATGTCACCCGTGCCTATGGCTCGCCCGATGTGGCACCATCATCATGGATCAATGATCGACCAACAGACATTGTAGGGTTCCAACCTGCTGGCGATCACCTCGGTTATCAGGGACCCGATCAGGGTTACGCGTTACTGCTTGCCAATCGTTTGCGACCTCGTTTGCACTTACTTGGTGGCGTGTCGAGTGATGACGCGGTGCGCGGATGCCTGAACATTGCGTTGCGACGAGCATCGTTACTCAGTCGTGCCCCAGTCATCCACGATCTAACCATCGCTTTCGTAATGTGGGGCTTCTTTGACTCCAACCCTCCCGATGATCTTGTTGAGGCGCGCGCCAAATTATTTACAGGTGTGGGCAGCGTGCACCACTATGCTGAGGGGCGCGCCATCGCTGACATGGTTCCCGAAGCCACACTGCGCATGACACCGACACAAGTCACCGCTGCTTCGCCAATTTCTTGGCGCTCACTCACGGGTGCCTGAAGATATCCCTCTAAAGTTGAGGCGTGAACGATTACCGAGCGCCTCTCAGTGATATTGATTTTGTCCTCAACCGCGTCTGTGGGCTTGATCGGTTGATGACCCTGCCCGGATTCGTTGACGCTGATTCCTCGGTCGTGCGCGATCTGCTTGACGAAGCGTCTCGTTTCATGGAACAGAAAATCGCCCCCCTCAACAAAATTGGTGACACACATGGCGTGAAGTTAAATGCTGATCATTCGATCACCATGGCCCCAGGTTTTACCGAGGCCTACCAGGACTTTGTGGACGCTGGTTGGGGAGCAGTTCCATGTGATGAGGGTTTTGGTGGTGGTGGTTTCCCGTGGATGGTCGGCATTGCGATTCAAGAAATTATGAACGCCTGCAATATGGCTTTTTCTATGGCACTGACCTTGACGCAGGGAGCCATTGACGCCATCATCCATCACGGAACCGAAATCCAAAAGATGGCCTATCTCCCCAAGATGATGACGGGTGAATGGTCGGGGACGATGAATCTCACAGAGCCCGATGCTGGTAGCGATGTGGGAGCGGTACGCACTAAGGCTGAACGCAATAGTGATGGAACTTATTCCATTTTCGGCAACAAGATTTACATCACCTTTGGCGAACACGATATGGCCGACAATATTATCCATTTAGTTTTGGCGCGCACGCCCGATGCACCCGCTGGAACTAAGGGTATTTCTTGTTTCATTGTTCCTAAATTTCTGTTGAACGATGATGGTTCATTGGGTCGCCGAAACGATGTCGTGTGCACCGCTATTGAACACAAACTTGGCATCCACGCCAGCCCAACATGCTCGTTGTCTTTTGGTGATCATGGTGGTGCGATTGGATTTCTGATTGGCGAAGAAAATCGTGGCAT
>SYDZ01000237.1 GCA_005801025.1 Actinomycetota bacterium | reverse complement strand
TAAGGCGTATCTCCATGTCCCAGCTGGCTGGCACGCAGGATCGGGGTATGCAGCGTATCTTTCAGGTCGTTGTGAACGAGAGGAACAAGCAGCTACTGCGGAGCAGGTTCGCAAGAACTTGGCAAAGACCGAATTGGCGTGGTTACGCCGTGGAGCGCCAGCGCGTACTACCAAGGCAAAATCTCGCGTGGCCTCAGCGACTGCTTTGGTGAACACCAAAGCCGAAGCACCAGCGCGTCAAGGAGAATTGGGTTTAGGCAAAGACTTAGGGTCAAAAAGACTTGGTTCAAAAGGTATTGAATTACACGGTGTGGGTTTTCGTTGGCCGAATGGTCAGCGAGTCTTAGCACCCTTTGAGCACATGCTGGAGCCAGGTGACCGTTTGGGGATCGTTGGACCAAATGGAGCGGGTAAAAGCACTCTGCTGGATCTCATTTCGCAACGCCTCACACCCACTGAGGGAACGATTGATATCGGACGCACAGTGAAGATTGGGTACTACGACCAATTGGGTCGAGAACTAGATGTCACTCAGAGAGTGCGCGATGCGGTCGCGGGGGATAAGGGCTCTCCGTCTCTTGAGGACATTAATTTGATGAAGCGTTTTTGGTTTGACGGCGACTCCCAATTCGCTGAAATCTCAACTTTGTCGGGAGGTGAGCGCCGGCGTTTGCAATTGTTGTTAACGCTGATTGAACAGCCCAATGTTTTATTGTTAGACGAACCGACAAACGATCTTGATCTTGACACCTTGCGAGCGATGGAGGATTTCCTTGATGACTGGCCAGGCATTGTCCTCGTGGTGAGTCACGATCGAACCTTCTTGGACCGCACGGTTGAAGAAGTTTTGGCTCTTGATGGTCAAGGTGGAGCATCCCTGGTACGTGGCGGGGTTGCTGGGTGGCTGAAACAGCGCATTGAACGCGGGTCAAAACCGTCGCAGGGGACCAAGAGTGTGAGCAATGCCAAAGTTGACAACACAGGCGCCACGTCGGTCGTCCCTCTGCCAGCGAAATCGGGTTCAATGAAAAGCCCAAGCACTTTAAGGCGCTTAGTCGGGCAAGCAGAAAAAGCCCTCGCTCAGGCTATCGCCGAGCGGGATATGCGTAGTGCCGAGCTTGTCACCGAGGCATCAAGTTCATCGGCAAGCCATGACTTGTTAGCAAAAATCAGTAGTCAACTAGCAATCGCGCAAACAAAAGTCGATGCGGCGGAGGACTCCTGGCTCTCGTTGGCTGCCGAGGCTGAAAGTCGTGGTATTGATATGTCGTGAGCAATTCACTGTCGCCCCTTGGATATCGCTTTCCTGGTGGCAGATACACGATTGCTGACTGGGAAAACTGGCTACTGACTGACTGCACAACGGCGCACGCGCTGCCCGAGAACCTTGCTCATCCGGTGTCTTTATTCCATGTCCCGATTCTTGGCGCAGGTACGAGTATCACTGAGTTATTCAAAATTTGTGGTGCCGAGGGTCCTGGCTCGGTCGGCCTTGATGGCTATGACTGGGAGTACATGCATCCTTTGCGGGTGGGCGTTGAGTACCGCATGGAGGGCGGGATTGTGCGTTGGGAAAATCTTGTGGATGAACGCGATCAGCCCTATGACTCCATGAGTTTTTCTATTGAGATGTTTGATGGTTCAGCATTAGTTGCACGAATAACCAACACTTGGCGATTTCGTCGAAGAAAAGTCGTGGGCACATGAGTCCCGTCATCAATGTTGGCGATCAATTACCTGAATTTGTAGTTCCAAGTGTTGACCCAGCGCGTATGAAAACAATGGCTGCTATTTTGCGCGATCCATATCGCGTGCATTGGGATCGTGAAGCTACGCGCGAGATGGGTCTTGATGGGCGTGTCATGAACCAAGGGCCACTCAACCTCAGTTACATCGTGAATATGTTGCACGCCTTTGCCGGTCCGACGTCAATTCGACGACTCACTGTGTCATTCGGTCGACCTGTCTTTGACGGTGATCTCGTTGTTGCTGGTGGTGAGGTGAATGAGGTTCAAGATTTATCGTTGGTCTGCGGGGTCTGGCTGAAGCGTGGAGATGAGATAGTTGTGTCGGGCACCGCTATTGTTGATGGCTCTGCGTTGGCTAGCGTTTCATCATGAATTGGGCGTCAATGGAGTCAGCAGTCGCAGCGATGCGCCCGATTGATACTTTGGCGGTTCCTCTTGGACCGGGAGCGCCAGGTGCTTTTCTGCATTCCCTCGGTAACGGTACTGAACCCGAATATTTCGCTGATCTCAAAGTATTCAGCGCCTTACTGCCAGACCTGTACGCCATTTTTGCGCGCCCAGGGGTACATCTGAAAAGCGGATTTTTTGGTCCAGCAGAAAGATTTCTTCGTGATACAGGGGCCGATGTGGATTTTGTGCCCGCAGACTTTCGTCGTTTTGAACCTACTTTGGCCCATCTCAAGCCAAGAGTACTGGCGCTAGCGGCGTCAATGCCCGTGGATGGACGAGTTTCGTTGTCATTGCATGCTGGTGCATTCACAACAGAAATTAACAGTGCGATCAGCGATCCCGATCGAGTGTTGATTGTTGAGTGCAGCCCAAACTTCCCACGCACTTTTGGGGCAGGAACTTATGAACATTCAATTGGCATCGACGATATTGATTTCTTACTTCTGTCTGATCGTGCGGCGCTGAACCTCGCCGATGTGCCAGCGAGCGAAGCAGAAAATCAAATCGCTGATATCGCTGTCAGATACATCTATGACGGATGCACATTGCAAACTGGTATCGGGGGCATCCCGACTCAGGTGGCCACGAAACTAGCTGCTGGAAGTGGCGGTGACTACGGGGTTCATAGCGAGATGTTTACGACGGGTCTGATGCGACTGCACCTCGCGGGCAAAGTGACAAACCGCAAGGGGACGGAGTTTGATGGTTTTTCGTTGACCACATTCGCCGCTGGCGAACCTGACCTTTACACATGGTTGCACGAAAATCACGAGGTTCGTTTTATGCCAGTGGGTATTGTCAACTCACCTGAAGTGATATCTCGCAATCGCAATATGGTCTCAATTAACGGAGCCATGGCCATTGATCTTTCTGGTCAAGTCATTGCCGACTCAATTAATGGCAAGCAGTTCTCGGGCATTGGTGGTCATGAAGACTTTGTATCGGGTCCAGGACTCTCTACTCATGGGCGGAGTT
>SYDZ01000236.1 GCA_005801025.1 Actinomycetota bacterium | reverse complement strand
TGTCGGCCGCCTGCCGATGATCGGTGCCGTCCACAGTTTGGATCGCAGCGCATTGATTCAGATTTTGACAGAACCGAAAAATGCGCTGATCAAGCAGTTCCAAAAGTTCTTTGAGTTTGAAGATGTTGAACTTGAACTCACCGATGAAGCTCTGGACGCCATCGCCGAACAGGCTTTGGCGCGTGGAACTGGAGCCCGTGGATTGCGCGCGATCTTAGAAGAGACGCTTCTGAATACGATGTTTGACTTGCCAGGTCGTACTGATGTCGCCAAGGTGATCATCAATGCTGATTCAGTTCGTACGAAGGCGGCGCCCACATTGGTTCTGCGATCTGCTCCTCGAGTGGCCCGCCCTCGTCGTGCCGCCAGTTGACCTGCGCCGTACAAACAAGGTAGCGCCATGACCTATCAACAGGCTCTTGCTTATCTTGACCAGCACGCCTCGTATGACAAGACCGGCAGGATTGACTCTCCCTCAACGGCGACGATTTCGCGACTGTGTGAACTGTTAGGCGAACCGCAACACTGTGCCCCCGTTATTCACATCACTGGAACAAATGGAAAAGGTTCCACGGCACAGATGATTACTCGTTTGTTGATGGCCAGTGGGTTACGCGTGGGGACCTACACCAGTCCACATCTTGAGCGGGTGAATGAACGCTTCACGATTGATTGTGAAGTCATCAGCGATGAGTCTTTCGGCGAACAGATTTCTGCGATTGCTGACCTTGAGGTTCTCGCTGGGATGCGCCCTGGCTATTTTGATATTTGTACAGCGGCCGCTTTTCGGTGGTTCGCCGATGAGGCCGTGGATGTCATGGTGATTGAAGTTGGGCTACTCGGTCGCTGGGACGCAACCAATGTGGTTGACGCTCAAGTGGCAGTGATTACCAACATTGGTTTGGACCATATGGAATTTGCTGGACCGACGCGGGCTGATATCGCCCGCGAAAAAGCAGGAATCGTCAAACCGCAGAGTGTTGTTGTGTGTGGAGAGAGCGACCCCGAGATGGTTGCCATTTTTGCAGCCGCCGATGGAGCCTCGCTGTTAGTCCGTCAAACTGATTTTGAGGTCGACTCCAATCAACTTGCGCTCGGCGGACGAGTCATCGACGTGCGCACCCCAACGACTATCTATCCAGAAGTTCTCGTGCCCCTGCACGGGCGCCATCAAGCCGACAATGCGATTGTGGCGATCACGGCAGTTGAGGCATTCTTCGCCCGTGCATTGGAATCTGATGTCATTGATGAAGCCTTTGCTGCTGTCACCATGCCGGGGCGTTTTGAGGTCGTGGGGCATCAACCGTTGGTCATTGTCGATGGCGCTCATAATCCAGCGGGGGCTGATGTTTGTGCTGCGGTGTTTTTTGAAGATTTCGACCCTGCGGGACGACGCCTCTTGCTTCTCGGTTGCCTACAAGGCAGGGATCCAGAAGCGATGCTGGCGGCCTTGCGGGCCGACGATTTTGACCGCGTGGTGTGCTGTACGGCTCCATCTCCTCGGGGCTTACCTGCCCAAGAAGTGGCCCGGGCGGCTCGACGTATGGGTTGCGATGATGTCGAGACCGTGGACAGCGTGGAGGCCGCTATCGGTCGTGCCCTTGAACACATTGGACCCGATGACGCCCTCTTGATCACTGGATCGTTATATGTCGTTGGGGCTGCTCGGTCATATCTACGTCAAGTTCTGCCCTGAGAACTCGCCTGGGCGGTAGGATTTGACGCTATGTCTGACCGTACTCTTGTCCTTTTAAAGCCCGACACCGTTGAACGCGGTCTGATCGGAACCGTTTTGTCGCGTTTTGAGGCCAAAGGGCTCAAAGTCGTGGCTCTTGAACTGCGCCAACTGGATGCTGACACCTTGGCTCGTCATTACGAAGAGCATGTTGGCAAAGGTTTTTACGGTGAACTCGTGGCGTTTATGTCCCGTGGTCCAGTCGTGGCCATGGTGCTTGAAAGCCCAGAGAACACCTGGGAAGTAGTGCGTAACATGATGGGAGCCACAAACCCCCGGTCGGCTGCACCTGGAACAATTCGTGGCGATTTGGGTCTTCTATTCACTGAAAACCTTGTTCATGGCAGCGACTCGTTGGCCTCCGCTGAGCGAGAGATCAGTATTTTCTTCCCGAAACTGTAACATTTCGGTAACCGTCCACCCGTTCCTACGGGCAACACGTCTGAGGAGGCTTTGGCTATGGCGCGAAATAATCCGCTAGCCCTCGGGCGAGACATAGCAATTGACTTGGGAACTGCCAACACATTGATTTACGTGCGCGGTCAGGGCATTGTCTTGAACGAGCCTTCGGTGGTGGCCCTGGATGTTTCCGATGGTCGGCCGATAGCCGTTGGCTATGAAGCCAAGAGAATGATGGGCCGCACCCCGAGCCATATTCGTGCCGTTCGCCCTCTGAAAGATGGGGTCATCGCCGATTTTGAAGTCTGTGAAAAAATGTTGCGGTACTTCATCCAAAAAGTGCATAGCAGTCGCTGGAGCAAACCCCGCATGGTCGTGTGTGTGCCGTCTGGAATTACCGGAGTTGAAACGCGGGCAGTACAGGATGCAGCCGAGTATGCAGGTGCGCGTAAGCCAGTTCACATTATTGAAGAGCCGATAGCAGCGGCAATCGGTGCTGATCTGGGGATCAACGAGGCCACTGGAAACATGATTGTTGATATCGGTGGCGGGACCACTGAAGTAGCGGTGCTTTCCTTAGGTGGCATCGTCACTTCGCAGTCCTTGCGCATTGCTGGCGACGAACTTGATGAGGCCATCATGGCGTATCTGAAAAGAGAGTTTTCACTTGCTGTCGGCGAGCAAACAGCCGAAGACATCAAAATTCAAATGGGGTCGGCTTGGCCTTTTGCTCAAGAAATCACCAGCGAGATTCGTGGAAGAGATTTAATCAGCGGATTACCTCGGACGATTTCTCTGACCTCCGGTCAGGTGCGTGAGGCAGTCGCTGAGCCAGTTGCGGCAATCGTAGACGCAGTGCGTACGACTCTTGATAAGACGCCTCCCGAATTGGCGGCCGACATTATGTATCAAGGTGTCACGATTACTGGTGGCGGTTCCCTCCTGCATGGCATTGATCGTCGCTTAGCCCATGAAACGGGGATGCCGATCAATGTTGCAAATGACCCCTTATTCTCTGTGGTCATTGGTTCTGGACGTGCTTTGGAGAACATTGAGATGCTGGGCGGCTTGCAGTCGCAGAGCGATGTCTAAGTGGGTGAGCTAGGACTATGCCGGTTTATTCCGTCAGTCGTCGTCGGTCAATAGCAATCCTGGCGTTGACTTCGCTTTTGTTGGTGACCTTGGATCTTCAAGGAAACTCAATAGTCGGTGGGGTGAGACGTTTATTCGGTGCAATTTTTGAACCAGTACAGGGTTCTGTCCGAGTTGTCACACGACCAATAGAAAACGTCTGGAATGGAATCGCTAACTACGGTGATCTTGAGGCGGAGAATCAGCGACTGCAAGATCAACTTGATCAACAAGAGGGTTCATTCATCGCCGCGTTGGCAACAGTTCGTGATGCCCAAGAATTGCTGGCCTTAAACGGCATTGATAACTTGGCTGATATTTCATCGGTGACGGCTCAAGTCATTGGAGACTCGGCCTCGAATTTCTCACAAACCGTGGAAATTAATCAGGGTTCAAAGCGTGGTTTACGGGTTGGTATGCCTGTGGTGAACGCTGCTGGTTTGGTGGGCAAGATCACTTGGGTTGAGGAAAACCGAGCCATTGTGCTGCTCGCAAATGATGTTCTTTTTGGGGCTCCAGTGCAAGTCGTGAATCAGGCGGAGGTGGTGCCGCCTACGACAAGTACGACGACCTCGACGACGAGCAGCACAACAACGACCTCGAGTACAACGACAACGACGAGCACGACGACGATTCCCGTGACGGCAACGACGTTCTTTGGAACGGTGACGTCAACTCTCGTCGATTCACCAACAACTGTGGACTTTTCAGGCGTTGATTTCGATCGCTTGAGTACGACGACTGTCGGCACCATCGTGACGATTGCCCCTGGTTCAACAGCTGCCAGGCCATCGGCGACCATCGACATCAATGATTTGTCAGCGGCAGAGACGGGAATTTTCCGTGGTCGCGGCTTAGACGCTGCGCCGATTGTTGAATTCATCGATCAGAACTCGAGATTTGGTGAAGTTCGCGTCGGGGCTTTGATCTTTACATCAGGTGGGTCAAGCAGTTTGGCTCCTCGTGGAATCGTTATCGGGCGCGTGATCAAGATTGTTGAACGCACAGGAACTTCAGGGGCAGTGCTTGAAGTGCGCTTGTCGGCGCGTTTACAGTCGTTGAACTTTGTCCGAGTCCTGCTTTATCAACCAGTAGCGACGGCGATTCCATGATCACTCTTCTGAATCGTCCAGTGACGCGTTTATTTTTAGTTGGGCTTTTGCTTGTAGCGGTGCAAACAACGCTGCTGACAGAGATGAAGTTTTTTGGAATCATTGCCCAACTGCTTCTAGCGCTTTCAATCACCACTGGGTTGGTGGGTGGTTCAGAAAGTGGGGCGCTGGCAGGTTTTGTTTTAGGTCTGATGTTTGACCTTGTCTTGACCAGTCC
>SYDZ01000235.1 GCA_005801025.1 Actinomycetota bacterium | reverse complement strand
GTCTCCACGAATAACGGTGACGGCTTGGGCTTCGGTACCTGCGTACAACTCCATGATTCTCTGACCACCCAGCCAGTTGCACCACTCTTCTTTGAGCCATGGTGGGCAGGGTGCGGCCATATGCCAAATCGCCACCAAAGATGAGAGGTCATAGCGATTCTTCACATCATCGGCAAGACGCGAGATTCGCGACATCATCGTTGGAACAAGCAAGATCCAGTCAGCACTATGTTTTTCAACTGCTACCAATGTGGCTTCCGCGTCAAATTGGGGCAATAACACTAAGTGATTGCCGTGAAAGAGAGCAGAACTCGCAAACGAAAATGGAGCGTTGTGATAGAGCGGTCCTGGAATACAGACCACTCCGTCCACTTGTTGCCCCATACCGGGCGCGCCGACATTGACTGTCCCTGGATCACTAGCCACGATCAATTTAGGTCGCCCTGTTGATCCTCCAGAGGTTGGCGCTTTCCACGCTGGAGAAATCAAATCAGGCACTGCAGCGTCACTCAGAGTGGGGTCAGGTTCAAAGTTTTGCGGCACAGTTGTGCGCGTTGGATGGGCTTGTGGGGCAACGCCGACAACGAGTGCGGCATCTGCCAATTCAACGATTGCTTGACGTTCGCGATCTGGCAGGCGATAACTCACTGGCTGAGGTGTCGCGCCGAGTTTCCAGATAGCTACCACGGCTTCAAAGAATTCAACCGAGTTAGGTAGAGCGACAGTGACATAGCGACCCTGGGCGACACCGAGTTCTGCATATGCCCGAGCAAGACGGTTGGTGCGGCTTTCAAGTTCGGCGCGCGTCACTGATTGGTCGCCACAGGTGATTGACACACGATCGGGGGCTTGAGCGGCTTTGTCGGCGAAGGCCTGAGTAATGGAAACAGTTGTCATGATTATTCCTTGTTGTTGAGTGCGTTCTGCCAGGTTCGATGCCAATGTTGCAACATCGGCTCATTACTTCCAAAAACAAAATTCTTGAGACCAATTTCTGCACCACGTTGACATTGTTCGGCAGCAGGGAAGTCCTCGGTGCCCACGACAAGAGCCGCGAAATCTGCCCCCTTTTGGCGGGCGGCACGATCTTGTTCATTGGTAATGGGCTTCAGCGAAGCTTCCGTCAGATCCACGGTGCATTCGTTGACATTGTCGCCGGGATAGATACGAAACATTTGGCAACTCACTGGTGTTTCCAATAACACGGTGCTCGGGAACAAAGTATGGATGATGCTCACGGGCATGAGCGCAGGCCAATGTTCCTCGGGGAGATCAACAACTTTTTCAGCGCCCGTCGTTGGGAATCCCCAACGTGCATGCTTGCCGAAACTGTCATAAATCGGATTGTGTAGTACGAGGTTCGACAAGGTATCGCGATGGAGATAATCCACATGGTACGACTCTAGATTGACATCAAAAGCAATCTTCCAGTTGGCTCTGAGGGTCCACGTGTGCTGACAGACAACCTCGTGTTGGTCGTAGCCACACCAACGTAATTGAGGTTCGATGTCGGCGAAAGCAGCCGCGGGATCACCGTCGTCGCTCAGACTGACAGCAATCAATCCAGCCACATCGGCGATCGGTAGAGGAGCAAGCCCGAGAGTGCTCGTATCAATATCACTGAATGCGTAGGCCTGAGGTTGTCCAGCGAGGTCGCCGTTTAGTTCGTAAGACCACGAGTGGTAAGGGCATGTGAGGCGACGTGCTTCGCCACAACCCTGAGCGACTTGGGCTCCGCGGTGACTGCAGGCATTACGAAAAGCGCGTAGCACTCCATCCTCGGCTCGAGTAATCAGAACCGGATGACCAGCCACGTTTTTCGTGACAAATGTTCCGGGCTTTGCAAGTTCGCCAGTCCATCCCACAATGTGTGAACCCTGTCGAAATAAAACCTCGACTTCTTTTTGAAAACGAGTTGGGTCAGTAAAAACCGTGGCTGGCTCAGTCATCGAACTCGGGGCATGATCAAGAGTCTTGCCCCGATAGTTGTCGAGCAGACGGCGAACGAGTTCCCGCGGGAAACGATCGCTGGTAAGTTGTTGATGACCAGTGATGGACATGTATCCCCCTATGATTCAGTTCACAGTTTGTCAGAAAAGTTTTAGTACGCCTCAATCGAAATGAATAGACCAGTCGCTGTAGCGATAATTGGTGCGCCGATAGAGTCTTCGCGTAGTTCAGCCTCAAGCCAAAGCTTGCGGCCCTCGCGCTTACCCAACCAACTTTGGATCACGAGCGGGCGATGCAAAGGGGTGGCCGATTTGTAGCTGATCGTCAGTTCGCCGGTGTATGCCACGGTGTGGATCAGATTGAGTACGAATCCCATCGAGTCATCAAGCGCCAAGGCCACGATTCCGCCATGACTGCGCTGTGGTGCTCCCTCAACTGATGCGCCCAATTGGAATCGGGCTTCAATACGGTCGCCACTTCGTCGCACCACCATGTCAAGCCCGTGGGGACTTCCTGGTCCCGAGCCAGGACGACACATGTGACTAGTGATCACCGCACCGTCTGGGAACTCGACGGTTTTTGATCCGAGAAATTGGGCCACATCGCGAATGCGGGTCGGTGTCGTTTCGAGCGTATGACTCAGGGCATCAATCGCCACTCGGGTCTCGCGTAATTGGTCAATCTCTGCTTCATGTCCGACGACAGCGTGACCCAGTCGACGAAGCGCCGAACCCAGACTGATTCTCTCCTGGTCGTACTCCAGATTGCTTCCTTCGGGATATTTCATGTCGGGGTGTCCGTTATTTGCACATCGTCAATCTTTGTCGCGTTGAGGTCGTACAACCAACCCCTCGAGATCAAAATGATGACTGCCAGTAATAGGACCGTGGCATCAACGAATAAGGCGACACGCATCGTAAAAACATCCGCCAAACGTCCGAGGGTGAATGCCCCAAGAGGAATTCCAGCCAAAATGCCCAAAACATAGAAACTCAAAGCCCGACCCCGTACATGATCGGGGACAGTTCCTTGAATCAATGTATTTAAAGCGACGGCGGACTGCAGAGATGCCACACCACCAATGAAGTAGGCAACGAGTCCAACCCAATAGAGCGAAGTAATGGGGATCAGTATCGTGCTGATGGAATACAACACTAAGGCGACCAAAAGTCGGGTTGAGCGTTGAATACGATCTCCGATGGCAACGGAAAAAAATGAGGAGGTCAAAGCTCCGAGACCAAGTGCCACAAGAAGTCCAGCATTGTCGGTAGACGGGCGATCAAAGATACGGTCGGCGATTGCTGGTGCGATGTGTTGTAGTGATTGCCCACACAATGAGGTGAGGAAAGCTAGGAAGACGGCGACTCGCAGCGGGCGATTGCGCCATACGAAAGCGCCACCGACCTTGATGACGTCGCGTACCCTACCAGCGCTAGCGGGCGCAATGACTTGCTTCGGGCGGGCGATGAACAAGGCACCGATCACTAAAATATAGGTAACAGCATTGATGAATATCGCTGCGCCGATTCCCAGTGTGCTGATCACAATCCCTGCTAAACCTGGACCAATTGCACGCGCCAAGGTGAACTGTACCGAGTTCAGTTTGACTGCATCAAGCAATTCTTCGGGCGGAACAAGTAACGGAACGTAACTTTGCCAAGCAGAGGTTTGAAATCCTGTGGCGAGTCCGCCGATGAGACCAATGGTGACAATCAGCATCGGACGTAGCGAACCGGTGAGATACAAAGTCCACAGAACAAAAGCACAGAGCATCTGCAGACTTTGGGTAAGGAGCAAAATCTTGCGACGGCTCATGCGGTCCGCCAGCACTCCAGCATACGGGGTCAATAAAACTGCCGGCAATAATCCCGCCATTGATGAAACGCCGAGCCAGGTGGAACTCCCTGTCATGTCATAAAGCAATGCAGGAACGGCCACTAATTGCATCCAACTACCGCCGTTGGAAATCGCCGCAGCAGCCCAGAAGACTGCAAAATCGCGATGTCGAAACGCACCTAACGAACTGTGTCGCTTATCTTGCACAGTGTTGTCGGGGCTTGAACTCACAGATCGGCAATGGGGAAATTGAAGTTGGTTGTTGTCACGCCACCATCAACAGCGATGATTTGACCGGTGATATAACTTGAGGCAGCGCTAGCGAGAAACAAGACTGCAGTAGCGATGTCATTCGGTTGCCCGAGGCGTCGCAAGGGTGTAGCGCCCTCAATGGCCGCTCGGAGTTCGGGATTTGTGGCGACGATTTCCAAGGCCTCGGTGAGAATCGCTCCCGGGGCCACGGCGTTGACACGAATTTTTGGATTGAGGTCGGCGGCCATCAGTTCAACAGCATGGTCAAGAGCGGCTTTGGCAGAACCGTATGCCACATAGCCTCGCCCGACGACATGGCCAATCGCACTTGAGACCATAACGATTGATGATGCGCCGACTACCCCAGCACCCGCTGTGAGCAGATGTGGCACACATTCACGCACCAAACGTAATCCATTAATGACATTGTTCTCAAAGGCATTGCGCAGGTCGCGGTCACTGGTATTCATAAATGGTTGGGGCATCGAGCCACCGACCACGCTGATCACTGTGTCAATGCGACCGAGTTCGTCAACCGTGCGTTGCACTGCGGCAGTCACATCATCGGCATTGTTGGCGTCGCAAGGCAGCACGATTGCTCGGCGACCCATCGCCTGCGCTTGAGAGGCGACTGATTCAAGTTGATCAACGCTACGTGCCATAATTGCGATATCTGCGCCCGCCTCAGCAAGGCAGAGGGCGCTGGCAGCGCCGATACCGCGTCCGGCACCCGAGAGTAAGGCCACTTTTCCTTTCATTTTGTAGAGATCAAGCACTGACATATTTTCCTTTTATGTTTGTCTTTTGTGTTTTCAAGATGTCAGCCAACGGCTGATTGATTCAATCACGCAGGCTGGCTTGCTAGAGCCTTCAATTTCAATAGTGATGACAATCGTGGTCTGCAAGCCACCTTTAACTTCGGCCACCGCTGTTAATTCGGCGCCTCCGCGAATGCGAGAGCCAACTTTGACTGGGGACGGAAAGCGCACTTTGTCAGTTCCATAATTAACTCCAGCCGAGAAACCTTGCACGTCAACTATTTGAGGTAAAAATAAATTAGAAATCGACAAAGTAAGATATCCATGAGCGATGGGGGCCCCAAAAGGTCCATTGCTGGAGCGTTCAGGGTCAACGTGGATCCATTGGTGATCTCCCGTTGCTGAGGCAAAAAGATTGACTCGATCTTGGGTAATTTCCATCCACTCGCTGTAACCGAGGTGCTTGCCCAAACTTTGCTGTATATCGTGTGGTCCGTGCAGAGTGGTGATAGCCATAGCGCATATTCCCTGACTGGTAGTTAGCGTCGTTCGAGGTCTAATAAGACAGCATTGGCTTGGGTGATAATGCGTTCAACCAACTCTTTGACAGTCGGCAGGTCGTCAATAATTCCCACAACTTGTCCGCTAGCCATCACACCAGATTCTGTTTTGCCGTCTACTAGTGATGTCTTGAGCAACATTGGCGTGTTCGCCGCCATCACCATCTGTGAATAATTCAAGTCCATTGATTTCCTCATCATCAGTCCTTCACGCAACATGTCACGGAGTTTTGCGCCCGTCATTTTGCGGAACCTCAAGGCATTGATTCCGGCGCGTGGCAATGCTAAAAACTTTCCGCGTCCACTCTCAAGTTGATTAACTAATTCGGTACGCAGGACACGATGTGGCACACCATCAACTTGGACTGAGACGACAGTGTCGAGAACTCCCCGTGAGAGGTAATAGTCCTTCACTGTTTGTGGTACCGATGAGTCACTTGTCAGTAAGAAGCGAGTTCCCATGGCGACACCTGATGCTCCATACGCCAGAGCAGCAATGAGGCCGCGACCATCAAAAAAACCACC
>SYDZ01000234.1 GCA_005801025.1 Actinomycetota bacterium | reverse complement strand
TGGACCGCGCGAGAAACCTCTGATTGACATGTTTGAGGCGGCGTTTTAGGCATCAAGTTTGAGTTGTCGGTCCCAGCAGGTGTAGTGCCAATGCCGGCGCAGATCTGGGGCCTCAGCGGGGACCGCCACAGTATGTCCTAGGCCCGCTGGGATCTCTTGATGACAGCCAGGGCAGAGATACGCCTTGAGGGCTTGATAGGGCTGGATGCGACGTACCTCAACTGGGCCGTACAGACCATTCCAGATGCCCAGTACAGGCTTCTTGTTGGTTTTTTTCGGGGGCTTCTTGGCACTTGCCACAAGTCAACCGATGAACGCCCACACGACGAGGGCTAGCGAAGCGATGGCAGCAGCGATCACAAAAAAATAGTCGGCTCGTTTAGCGTGAAATTTCCGATAAGGATTGAATCCCATGGGACTCATTATCGTTCAGGAGATGAGCACAACCTCGGATACAACTCCAAAGAATTATGAAACCTTATTAGTCGACCGAGTTGACGGCGTGGTGACGATCACTTTCAACCGACCAAAGAGCAAGAATGCCGTCAATGGAGCGATGTGGATTGAATTGTTGGAAGTCCTCACTGAGATCCAACACAATGGCGCAGATCGCGTGGTCGTGTTGACGGGTGCCGCTGGTGAGTTCTGTAGTGGAGCAGACCTCGTGGCAATGGGTGACGGCAAGGGGCGAGCGCATTCGCATTCTTATTACTCAATGCGCGAAGTCACTGGTGTGGTGATGGCACTAGCCCGTCTGCCACAGCCGACGATTGCCAAAGTTCGTGGTGTGGCAGTTGGTGTGGGTTGCAATATCGCTTTCGGCTGCGATCTCGTCGTGGCATCGCAGACCGCACGCTTTTCACAAATTTTTTCTAAGCGCGGGATGTCACTTGACGGTGGCGGCTCATGGTTGTTGCCGCGGCGCGTTGGCTTGCATCGCGCTAAAGAGTTGGCCTTCTTTGCTGACATCATCAGTGCTGCAGAAGCCGAGCGCCTTGGGCTCGTGAACCGCGTCGTGCCCGACACCGAAGTTGATGCCTTTGTTGCAGACTGGACGCAGCGCTTATTGGCGTTGCCGCCCATTGCTTTAGCTCAGTCGAAGCGACTCTTGAACAACTCGATGAACGTCACTCTGGAAGAGGCTCTGGACGATGAAGGTGTGGCGCAGACTGTCAACTTCAGCACTAAAGACACCCCCGAGGCCATTGCCGCTTGGATTGAAAAGCGCAATCCCGTATTCAAGGGTCGCTGACCTAGTTTGAGGCTCACGGTTCACTAGTTTGGTGAGCAGTGCGTACACCCACGACAACTCCTTTCTTTTTTCGTCGATTACTCAAGAGAGTTCTCGGTGCTGTACTCCTCGTTGCTTGCGGCGTTGTGCTGTCAAATGGTTCTGATGCCGTTCACGCATCCGTGCCGCCGACTACGACACTTGCGGAAGAGATTGACGAACAAGGTGCTGGCGGTGAAGGCACCGATGTCACTGGCTCGGTACCCGTGGCAGCCAATACGGTTCCCCCAAGTTGTTTTACACCGACCCCAGTGCAGGCGACTTTTATCGGCCGCTTATCGGCTGCTGACAGTCAAACAGCGCGCTTTGATATTGAGCAGATCCGCGGTGGATCACTCAATGGTTACGCAGTAGCCACTCTCGTTGATGTGCAATATCAACAAGATGTCCGTTTTCTCACGCTGGACGAGAGTTACATCGTGGCAGTGGGAATTGATCAAACATCCGGATTGTTGTATTCCAAAATTCGTGATCCTGAACCGTTGTATGGCAGTAGTCAGGTCGTCGGTCTGAACTCTGCTGTGACATGTCCAGAAGTTGAAGATGCAGTGCGCACTTTGACAATGGACGGGCGATCAGTTGAAAGCGGAGTTCTAGCGCCGCTCAAAAATGCCAAAGGAAGACTTGGGCGAGCGATTTTGCTTCCGTTTTTATGGGTTTTTGGTGGCTTACTTGGTCTTGCCACAGTGCGCGCTTTCGTGGTCACCGTTATGCGTTCTGGTCAGCGCGCTTGGAATGGCGAGTAACTAGTTTTTGGCGCGAGCAGCCGTGGCTTTGGCGCGCAGATCACTTACAGCAAACTTCAGACCTTCGCTGTAGCGGAATAGGGCCGTACCTGCAATCAAAACATTGGCACCAGCAGCAGCAGCCCCTTCAATTGTTGAGGGACCAATGCCACCATCAACTTCGATATTCACTTGATCAGCCAAACCCCGCCGTTCAATCAGTGCCTTAAGTTCTCTGATTTTTGGTTCCATGGAGGCGATATACGATTGCCCACCGAAGCCTGGGTTAACGGTCATAATGAGCACCATGTCCACGAGATCAAGGACATGTTCGATGGCGCTAATGGGAGTATGTGGATTCAAGGCCACCGCGGCATTGGCGCCCATCGAGTGAATGTTGCCGAGTGTGCGATGGAGATGTGGACAGGCTTCGGCGTGGACGATCAGGCGACTGCAACCTGCTTCGACGTAGCGCGCCGCTAAGACATCGGGCGTGAGGACCATCAGGTGAGCCTCGAAGGGTTTGGTGGTGTACTGACGGGCCGAGGCGATGACATCGGGGCCAAAGGTCAGGTTCGGGACAAATTGTCCGTCCATGACGTCCCACTGGAACAGGTCAACGCCAGCGGCATCAAGGGCTTCGACCTCGGCTCCAAGTTTGGAGAAGTCGCATGGCAAGACGGATGGGGAGATCAGAATGGGTAAGGACACACCATCACGCTAGTCGGCTCTAGCCTGCGTAGGGTATGAAACAGCGAATCAACCGTCACGGAGCGGCTCGTCCGACGCCCAATGTCACGGTTTCGGTGCGTATTGACAAGGTTGTGGCCGAGGGCGATGGTTTCGGACGTCTTGAGGATGGACGAGTTGTTTTTGTTGAAGGTGGCCTCCCGGGCGAGTTGGTGTCGGCCCGTGTCGTCAAGCAGTCCAAGGATTATGCCCGTGCCATCGCCGTCGAAATTCTTGAACCCAGTGCGCAACGAGTGGTACCACCCTGTGAGTATGTGGCTCAAGGTTGTGGGGGATGCGACTTACAACATGCGTCAATTGATCTGCAGCGTCAGATCAAGTTGGACATCGTGCGCGAGTCGTTGACGCGTTTAGGAAAAATGACGGCCCCAGATATTCGTTTGTTCGCCTCGGGGGAACTTCCTTCCACTGGGGCACGCACAACTCTTCGTGTGGCCGCCACGCCGAGTGGGTCTGTCGGTTTTCGTCAGCGGCAGAGTCACCTAGTCGTCAACGTCGAGCATTGCCTAGTGGCACATCCATCCTTGAATGAATTGTTGCCAATAACGCATCTTGAAGGTGCTCAAGAGGCGGTTGTGCGTGTCGGAGTTTCATCAGCCGAGCGTCTGGCATGGTCTGAGCCAGCAGACTCGCTGTCAGGTCTACCAGCCGATGTTCGTCTCGGTTCACGGGCGATTGTTCATGAAGTAGTTGCCGGTCATATTTTTCAGATTTCGGCAAGTTCCTTTTTTCAATCGTCACCCCAAGCCGCTGAGGCATTGGTTGATGCGACGCGGCGTGCCCTCGGTGATTCGGCACAGTGGACTGCTGGTCCCGTTGTTGATGCCTACAGCGGTGTTGGACTTTTTGCAGCCACAGTGTTTCCGAGTGATCGCCATGTCATTGTTATCGAATCAAATCCCGCGGCCTGTTCGGATGCGCGCCTGAATTTGGCTGAACGCGATGTCGAAATCGTGCAGCAACCAGTCGACGAGTGGGTCCCCGTTGCAGCAGCAGTAGTGGTCGCCGATCCAGCCCGCGATGGATTGCGTGCCAGTGGTGTTGGGGTTCTTGTCGCCACACAAGCCTCAGTGATTGTGCTCATTTCATGTGATCCAGCGTCTTTGGGTCGAGATGCACGATTGTTGCGAGACAGCGGATATGTCCTGGAATACAGTGAAGTTTTGGATGTATTCCCGAATACTCATCATGTTGAAGTTGTGAGTCGTTTCGTGCGAGATGAAACAATGGGCAACGCATGACTCCCGTTCTTTCACGCGATGTAGCCGAGGCGCTTGCTCAGAGACGTCCAGTGGTGGCCCTTGAATCAACTATTTTTTCGCATCTTGGTTTGCCGTCGCCAGCCAATGCGCAAGCGTTACAGCAATGCCTTGCGGCTATGCGCCAAGTGGGGTGTGTTCCAGCGGTGACAGCCGTGATTGATGGTGTCGTGCGCTTAGGCATTGACGAATCCGAACATCAGAGAATTTTGGGGGCAGCGCGCAAAGTTGCAGAACGCGATATAGCCGTGGCGGTGGCGCAGCAATGGGAATTCGGCGCAACCACAGTTTCAGCTGCAGTGGCGATTGCAGCAAGCGGGGGAGTAAGCGTTTTTGCCACTGGCGGCATTGGTGGTGTGCATCGTGGATCGGAAATCACCGGCGATATATCGGCAGACTTAGATGCCATAGCACATTATCCAGTGGTCACTGTCTCCGCTGGAGCGAAGGCGTTTTTAGATCTACCGCGCACCCTCGAATACTTTGAAACAATTGGTGTGCCAGTTCTCGGTTGGCAACATGATTGGTTTCCGGCTTTTTATACGCGCTCATCGGGCATGAAAATTCCTCATCGCGTTGAGAGTGCTGATGAAGTTGCAAAGATTTTGGCGAATCGTTCGCGACCGAATACTGGCATTCTTCTCACAGTGCCGATTCCCATTGAGGCCGAACTAGATGCAACCAATCTTGACCACGTTGTAGCGCAGGCACTGAGTGACTGTGACGCGGCGGGTATTCGTGGTGCCGGTGTGACTCCGTTTGTGTTAGGCAGAATCGGACAAGCCACGGATGGTAGAAGCGTCCCTGCGAATCTGGCTTTGGCGCAAAACAACGCGCGTGTGGCGGCACAAGTGGCTGTGGCGATCTGTCGTCTGGATCACTAACGGGTGTCGCAAACTCATCGCCGAAAAATGGTGCACCCCCTGGGGATCGAACCCAGGACCAATGGATTAAGAGTCCACTGCTCTGCCAGCTGAGCTAGAGGTGCCATTACACGAAAGACCAGTGTAGATGCCTCCCAGTACCTACCTAAGTATCCGTCAAAACTGACCGGACTTCGTATGTTTTGGGTGAACGAGGGGTCTCGAACCCCCGGCCTTCAGTACCACAAACTGACGCTCTAACCAACTGAGCTACGCCCACCATGTGAACGCCTATTCTGCCATATCACTGCGGGTTTCGCACCTTTATTTTCGCCCTGCTGTGAGGGTGCGTTGGGCGCTGTCATTCTGCTGTTAGGGTGGTATCAACCTTAAAGGGGTGTTTAACCGTGTCCTCCACGGAATCTGCAATCAGTAGTGCTCACAGCCTCGGTTGGAGAGCGAAGGAAATTACTCAGCGAGAAGTCGCCCGGTACGCCGAGCGGACTCGAGGCTCCCAGAAAGCATCTGTGCGGGCTCGTCTCGTCATGCCACTGGGCGTGCCATCAAGTTTCCAGGCGTATGATCCTCACCCCATTGTGGTGAAGGTGGCGCGTGGCGCAAATATGTGGGACGTTGACGACAACGAATACGTTGACTACGACATGGGCTTCGGAGCTTTGTTTAGTGGTCATGTCAATCCGTTGGTCCGTCGTGCCATTGATGCTCAACTCGATGATGGGACCTTATTTGTCACTCCGTGTGAACTCAATGCCGATGTCGCCGAACTTTTAGGTCAGAGATACGGCTTGCCAATGTGGCGCTTTACGAACTCCGGGACCGAAGCCACGATGGATGCTATTCGTGTCGCCCGCGGTGCCACTGGTCGCGACAAGATCGTCAAAGTTGAAGGTGGATATCACGGGCATCACGATGAAGTGATGATCTCGATGAAGCCGAAACTTGAAGATGCGGGACCAGTAGATCGTCCGAATTCGGTGCCTGCCACTGCTGGCATCACGCAGGCGGTCCTTGGGGACACCATCGTGGTTCCGTATAACGATGCAGAGGCTCTTGAGCGTGTGTTGCGTCACGAAGATGTGGCTTGTTTCATTGTTGAACCTGTGATGGAGAACATCGGTATTTGTCTTCCCGATCCTGGCTATCTTGAAGCCGTTCGCGAAATCACGACGCGCTACGGAACATTGCTGATCTTTGATGAAGTGAAGACTGGTATTACAGCGGGCTGGGGTGGAGCAACGGGCGCGCTGGGAGTCACTCCTGACTTGGTGGCCTTAGCAAAATCAATCGGTGGCGGACTGCCACTCGGGGCCTTCGGTGGCAAACGCGAATACATGGACCAAATCACTATGGGGCGTGTGATTCACCTCGGAACTTATAACGGAAATCCGTTGTGTATGGCTGCCGCCAAGGCAGTGCTGTCAGAAGTGTGCACACCTCAGGCAACTGCGATCGCTATTGGTCGCAACAAATTGTTAGTTGATGCCTGCAGTGACATCATTGAAGAAGCCAATCTGCCGGCACAGGTTTTGCAATTTGGTGCTAAAGGTTGTGTGACGTGGACCGCGGAACCAGTTCGTAACTATCGCGACTATAAGAAAAGCGATTTAGATCTTGCTTTTGCGCAGTGGATTTTCGGCATCAATCGTGGCATTTTGTTGCCACCTGGTCTTGATGAACAGTGGCTTATCTCAATCATGCATAGCGACGAAGAGTCAATGCGTTACGCCAATGTTTTTAGTGAGTTTGTTGACGAACTCACGGCCTGATTGGGCAAATTATTTCCGTGGTGCAAACAACACTCTCGACGAGGCGGATGATTGTTCAATCGTTGCTCCGCTGTTGTCCGCGCCGTGGTGATCGGCACGCATGGTTTCAGGCCTGGTTTCAACAACGGGATCGTTGTCTTGCTTGTGGACTTCCACGCACTCGCAATACTCAGGGCCAGAACTCGAGTCAATGACAATCGCTCGAGTCGCCAATACTTGCTAGTTGGTTGCAGCCTCAGGAGTCGCGATTGGCCTCACCGTTCCAGATGTTCCTGTGCTCACATTATTTGTGGTTCTAGCCATTGCTGAGGTGTTGGTTGCGGTTCTCACCTGGCCGATAACGCACACCATGTGGATGGCCATTGATCTACGGGTATGA
>SYDZ01000233.1 GCA_005801025.1 Actinomycetota bacterium | reverse complement strand
GTGCCCATCGCTGACAATGTCAACGTCACGACGCAGTATCTCGTTGGCGCTTTGCGAGATTCACAAAACCAAGACGCTTCTCGACGTTTCATTATTTTTCTCTCCTCTGAGCAAGGTCAAAATATATTTTCTCAATTCGGATTCGGCCCAGCATGACTCGGCAACGTTTACGTCAATCATCACTACCGTGGCCAATGCTCGTTTTAGCCGGCGTCACTGTTGCTTTTTTCGCTCTACCTTTCACTGGATTGGTATGGCGCGCCCCCTGGAGCAAGGTCACTGACATTCTTTCCGAAAAGTCAGTCGGCACCGCACTGTGGCTATCACTTGAGACGTCATTGATCACAGCCCTCATCTCCTGCATTTTCGGCATTCCCTTGGCTTGGCTTTTAGCCCGTGTCAATTTTCCTGGACGAAGTTTCGTGCGTGCTTTGGCCACCTTGTCAATGGTGCTACCACCAGTCGTTGGTGGTGTTGCACTCTTTTTTTCATTTGGAAGGCGAGGGCTCTTTGGCCAATACCTCAATGACTGGTTCGGCATTCGACTCCCCTTCACAACTGCAGGGGTCGTGATCGCTCAATGCTTCGTGGCAATGCCTTTTTTGGTCCTCACTGTTGAGGCCGCGATCCGTCAACTTGATTCACGTTACGAAGATGCTGCACGCACACTAGGAGCATCACGGCTTTATGTTTTTCGGCGTATCACACTGCCCAGCATCAAGCCTGCTCTTGTTGCTGGTGTGGCTTTAGCTTGGGCTAGAGCGCTCGGAGAGTTTGGAGCCACAATTACTTTCGCTGGCAACTTGCCAGGCACAACTCAGACAATGCCCCTAGCGACCTATTTAGCGCTTGAGAGCGACCCTGAGGCGGCTCTGATCTTAAGCATGCTGATGATCACAGTTTCTTTTGTGGTTCTTGTCGGTCTGCGTGACCATTGGCTTGGCCATCAACGAAATGATCTGGTCTCATGACCACTCATTTCAACTTCTCCGTGACTCAAGGTGACTTCAATCTGAAGATTGACGCCTCCGTCAATGACGGAGAAGTCCTCGCCGTCTTGGGACCCAATGGCTCCGGAAAATCAACGTTGCTGCGGATGCTGAGTGGCTTACAGCAGATCGGCACTGGACACATTAGTTCTCGCAATATTCTTTGGGATAGTCCCGCCGATGACATTTTCGTTGAAGCACAACAGCGACGCGTCGGAG
The DNA here is from genome assembly GCA_005801025.1 of Actinomycetota bacterium. Taxonomy (GTDB): domain Bacteria; phylum Actinomycetota; class Acidimicrobiia; order Acidimicrobiales; family Ilumatobacteraceae; genus Casp-actino8. Next base: position 3,296 of record SYDZ01000233.1, on the reverse strand, counting down.
TGGTGTTTCAGGATTATCTCTTATTCAAAGAGTTATCTGCTGTCGAGAATGTCGCATTTGGTCTGCGTGCCCAAGGAGTCAATAAGGCAACTGCAACAGAGCAGGCACGTGCATTATTGCAACAAGTCGGACTGTCCGAACATTTTCACAAAAAGACTCCCGCTCTCAGCGGCGGTCAAGCACAACGAGTTGCTCTCGCTCGAGCATTAGCAATTCAACCTCATCTTTTACTTCTAGATGAACCACTAGCAGCTCTCGATGTTGCCACTCGTCAGACGGTGCGACGGGATCTACGGCGCTATTTATCTTCCTTTCAAGGTGCGGTTGTCTTAGTGACGCATGACCCTATTGATGCGTATGCGTTGGCCGACCGTGTCTTGATTTTGGAGAACGGCCAAGTGATGCAAATTGGAACTTTGAATGAGGTTACTGCTCATCCACGTTCGCGTTATGTGGCCGATCTTGTCGGTACAAACCTGATCACCGGTCATGCATCAGGAGTCACTCTCACTACTTCAATGGGTGTAACCGTGGTGCTAGCCGATCAAGCGGAAGGCGATGTCTTCGCAGTCATTAAACCACAAGCGATCACCATCGTGACTTCCAATGAGTCGTTTTCCAGTGCGCGCAATACCTGGCCCGGAGTCATCACGGACATTGATCGTTCTGCCGAACGTTGCCGAATCACATTGCACGGTCCATTACCGCTTGTCGCTGAAATCACCGCTGCAGCCGTTGAATCTATGGCCCTACGTGTGGGCGACGAAGTTTTTGCCGTCGTCAAGGCCACAGAAGTCCAGGTCTATTCGCGATGAGTCGGAGCACGCGCACTGGGAATGATTTATTACTGGGCGAATGGGCATGCCTTGGACTTTTATACAGCGGGCCATCACACGGTTTTGCCATAGCTGCGCGACTCAAACCTGGTTCAGATATTGGTCGTATTTGGACATTGACTCGCCCACTCACCTACCGAGCTCTTGAGCAACTACAGATTTATGGCTACGTCGAAGAATCCGGTGAAGAAGCGGGTCTCGCCGGAGGTAATCGAACTCTGCTGACGATGACAAAGACAGGTCGCGCAATTTTCCGCACCTGGATCAACACGCCTGTTGTCCATTTGCGAGATATGCGTAGTGAGTTACTACTTAAACTGATGTTAGCCGACGAATGCGGAATTGATATTTCGACGATGCTGAAGACTCAACGAAAAAACATTAAGACTCTGCAACGAAACATCGACAGCAGTCTTGATGGAGACAGCAAAAATGACACGGTTCACACATGGCGGCGCGAAATCGCCGAAGCAACTTTGCGCTTCATTGACGCATTGAAGTAACTACCCCCTATAAGGACGAATACCCCCGGCCGGAACAGTTCCGAGTCGGCCGTGCTGATAGTCATCAAACGCTTGACGAATTTCGTTTTCGGTATTCATAACAAATGGGCCGTGAGCAACGATTGGCTCACCAATAGGTTGTCCACCAAGTAAAAGAACATCGAGCGATGAATCATCATCGGCTTGCAAAGAAATTGTGTCGCCACTTCCATACACAGCTAACTGGCCTAGGCGAAGTGGACGACGTTCGTCGCTTACTGAACCAGATCCGGCAAGCGTGTAAGCCAAGGCATTGAAAATTGGGTTCCATGGAAGTTCGACTCGCGCTCCTGGTGCCAACGTAACATGGCAAACAACAACGGGCGTGTGAGTTGATCCAGGGCCCTTGAATTCTCCCAGGCCTCCGGCGATCAAACGAATGAGCGCACCGCCATCTGGCGATGACAGCAAAGTCACAAGATCTGCGTCAAGATTTTGATACGTGGGTGAAATCATCTTTTTGTGACTTGGCAAATTAACCCACAGTTGCACGCCATGAAAGAGTCCGCCGGCAATCACCAATTTCTCTGGTGGAGTTTCAATATGCAAAATTCCAGCTCCTGCAGTCATCCATTGCGTGGCCCCGTCAGCAATGACACCACCACCGCCATGTGAATCTTGGTGAACAAAAATCCCATCCATGATGTAGGTCACCGTCTCAAACCCACGATGAGGATGCCAATCGGTTCCGCGTGGTTCGTATGGTGCGTAATTCACTTCGCCCATCTGATCCATGTGAATGAACGGATCAAGAATCTCACGACTCACACCTGCGAATGCCCGACGCACTGGGAATCCTTCTCCCTCATGTCCACTCGGTGCTGTTGTCACTGAAAGTACTGAACGAGAATGTGCGCCGATCGGTGCAGTAATACGAGGAAGGCTCAAAGTATCAGCGGTGACTGCAGGCATGCAGCACAGCATACGACTCGGTTGCAGCAGCCCCCAAGGCGTATCGTTGCCCAGTGAGTTCTCGTTCTTCCGTCGCAACTGGTCGCGAGTTCATCGCATTGATCACGATGCTGATGGGCAGTGTGGCTCTCTCTATTGATCTCATGCTTCCCGCTTTCCCAGAGATGCGACGCGAATTTGGCATGTCGCCAGACTCCACGCAAGTGAGTTGGATCGTCACCGCCTATTTTCTTGGTCTTGCCATTGGGCCGTGGCTATACGGTCCCGCCTCAGATCGTCACGGGCGTCGCGCTCCATTATTTATCGGTCTGCTTCTTTCGGTGGTTGCTGCCCTCGCTGCCAGCATCGCACCGTCTTGGGGCTGGGTCGTCGCCGCCCGCTTTTGCTGGGGTCTCGGAGCAGCAGCAGCGCGTTCATTAAGTGTGGCGATGATTCGCGATCGCTACGAGGGCACGCTGATGGCACAATTGATGTCGCGCATGGTGGCTGTGTTTCTTTTAGTGCCGATTCTCGCTCCGAGTCTCGGTGCCGGACTGATCTCCATCGCGCCGTGGCGCATTGTTTTTTGGCTACCAGCGGCCATCGGTGTGATTTTATTTTTTTGGTCAAAACGATTACCTGAAACATTGTCACTTGACATGCGTCGTCCTTTCACATGGGTCGCCGTGCGACATGCAACTCAGGAAGTTCTCACTCATCGCCAAACAATTAGTTTCACGATTGCGATGACTTTTCTGTTTGCTGTCATGACCACCTATCTTGCGGGTTCCGAAGTCATTGTTGAAGATGTCTATGGATACGGTCCGTGGTTTCCAGTGATTTTTGGATCATTAGCGGTCTTGCTGGCGATCAACTCACTGAATAACGCACGAATCGTCCAGCGCTTAGGAATTAATACCTTGGTTCGCCGCAGTGCATGCGTGGGAATGGGCACATCGGCAATGCTCGTCGTCATTGGCTTCACTCAACGTGGACGACCTAATTTTTGGATATTTTTTATCGCCCT
>SYDZ01000019.1 GCA_005801025.1 Actinomycetota bacterium | reverse complement strand
GCAAATCGACCCCGCCCACCACTGATGCAGGCTGCATTGAGAACTCTTGGCGTTGATATTTCAGCAGTGCGCAGCGATGCTTTTTCATCAATCATTCTCGGACACGGCAAAGCGGTGGGTGAAGTGCGTATTGTCGGAGAGTTGGCGCGTTGAAGTGGCGTGTGGTGATAGTTCAGTGAGACAGAGATGAAGGAGGCGAACAAGTTGGCAGGTATTCCATTTGTGGGGATCATTGATCCGTTGCGCTACGCCGAAGCCGAGGTGGTGAGCCCCAAGATTCGTCGCGTGATCGCGCGTAACCCGTCTAACTTCACTTTCACTGGCACGGGCACCTATCTCGTAGGTAACTCAACTGATGTAGCGGTGATTGACCCGGGTCCTGATTTGCCCGAACATCGCACTGCTTTATTGCGAGCCATTGAGGGTCAGAAGGTTCGCGCCATTGTGATCACCCACTGTCATAGCGATCATGTGGGTTTGGCGGCATGGTTGCGCGAAGAAACGGGCGCACCAACTGTGGCGTGGAAGCCCCATGGAGCAGTTGGGCAATTAGATAATGACGAGGACATCAAGGTCATGCAGTCTTTGGCCCCACCTCCAAAGACCGAGGAAGAAAAAGAGAAAGAACGCGAGATTGCGCGTGCTGCCGGTCTTGATCCAGACGATCTAGAGATCCGTGAGTCTGTTGATCTTGAATTCGAACCCGATGTTCGCGTCGGTGATGGTGAAGTGGCGGCTCACGGCGATGGCTGGACATTGATTGGAATACATACGCCAGGCCACACCTCCAATCATATGTGCGTGGCTTTTGAGGAGGAAAAAGCATTGTTTACTGGGGATCACATCATGGGCTGGAGCACCACTGTGGTCTCGCCCCCCGATGGCGACATGCGTGACTATATGGAATCAGTGAAGAAGCTTCAATTGCGTGATGACAAGATCTTGTGGCCCACGCACGGTTCGCCAGTCACTGATCCGCAACCGTTTCTCCAGGCTTATTACGAACATCGTTTGGGTCGCGAGGCTCAAGTGTTGGCGTGCGTTGCTCAGGGAGTGAATACTGTGGCGCCGATGGTGCGCCAGATGTACGCCGCAGTGATCCCTGAACTCCATATTCCCGCAGCTCGAAGCGTGCTCTCGCATTTGACTCAATTGGTTCAGGATGGTCGCTTATCAGTGCTTGGTGATGGCCCAGCGCGGCTGTCTTCAACCTATGAACTCGGGTGAGTCAAAAGGTTTGTGTCGCCTCTCCCAACTAGTTTCATATAGGGTGTCACTTTATGGACGTCCTTCGAACACCTGATTCTGCTTTTGCACATCTACCTGATTGGCCCTACGCCCCGGTGTACACCGATGTCACAGCCAGCGACGGAAGTGTGTTGCGCGTTGCTCATGTCGATGCGGGACCAGGTGATGCCAGTGAAACGATGTTGTGCATGCATGGTGAACCGTCTTGGAGTTTTCTGTATCGCAAAATGATTCCTGTTTTTACTGCTGCGAGTCATCGCGTGATTGCGCCTGACTTAGTTGGTTTTGGTCGTAGTGATAAGCCTGCCAAGACAAGTGATTACACCTATGAACGCCATGTTGACTGGATGAGTCAATGGCTTGTGGCTAACGATTTAAAGAATCTGACATTGATCTGTCAAGACTGGGGCGGATTAATTGGCCTGCGTCTAGCTACCGCGTTTCCTGATCGCTTTGCGCGAATCGTGATCGCCAATACTGGTTTACCGACTGGTGATCCCGAACCGAACGCGGCGTTCTTGGCATGGCGTAAATTCAGTCAGGAGACTCCAGTGTTTGGCACGTCGCAGATCATTCAAGGAGGCTGCGCTCACAAGCCCCTGGCTCCCGAAGTACTAGCCGCATATGACGCTCCATATCCAGACGAGACATATAAGTCTGGGGCTCGCATTTTCCCGACCTTGGTCCCCGCTTCACTAGCTGACCCATCCTCGGCGGCAAATATCGCAGCGTGGGATGTTCTACGTCAATGGACCAAACCGTTCATCTGCGCTTTCAGTGACAGCGATCCAGTGACTCGTAACGGAGAATGGGCATTTCGCAAGGCAGTACCTGGAGCGGAAACATCACCTCATACGACCATTGTCGGTGCTGGGCACTTCCTTCAGGAAGATTGCGGTGAAGAGTTGGCATCTTTTGTCAACGGCGCGATCGCCTGAGCAAAAACTGATGAGCAACTTGCCAAAGTGCGCGTCAGAAAAGTGTTTTCAGTTGGATCAACACTGAGATCCCAGGCGCGCTTGATCTGCACCCAAATGCGGGCATATTCACAGCGATAATTGACAGAAGTTGGCATCCATTCAGCAGGATCTTTTTCACCTTTTGAACGGTTACTGCTGGCTGTGACTGCGATCAGAAAAAAAGACTCATCTAAATCATTGGCGAATTTCTTACGCTGATCCGCATTCCAATTCCATGCTCCTGAATCCCAGGCTTCTTTGAGTGGAACCATGTGGTCAATGTCAAAACTTGATGAGTTAGTTGTTGTGACACTGTCGTAGGCAGAGAACCATCGTCCGGTGACCTTGCACTTAGCACCAATTTTTGCGGGAGTAATCGACTCAGCGATGAGAACTTCTTGGCGTGTATTGCAACCATCTCCATCGGCGTCATACCAATCGGCGAATAAAGTGCGCTTGTACCCCCCGATGTGCTCGGCTTCAATACGTAACCCGAGACTGCGGGTTGGCGCGGTCGTGGTTGTTGTGGTCTTTTTCTCAAGCGCGATGGGGGTTGGCACTGCTGGGCTTGCTGGAGCGTTGGTGATCACAGCATGATCAACTTCGATGACAACGGCACTTGGCTTGGCTGATCCACAAGCGGTAATGACCACAACACAGCCCAAGGCGAGTCCAGTCCGATACCAGTTAGGCAATTTCACGTCCATATGTGAAGGTTACGACAGTACTGGACCGATTGTGCGCGGTCTGGCTGGCAGACTGAGGGCTATGACCACTGATCTTGAGCGAATACTTGGTTACCTCGGAGCACAAGATAACGAGGGCGAAATGGTTGAAGTTGGGCCTGAGTTGGTGGCCTTACCCTTTTGGACACCTGACATGTGTTCGGCGATCATTCAAGCCGCCGAAGCCGCTGGGGGCTTTGAACCCGAGCCCCATGATCCCGTACCCGGTCACGAAGTGAGTTTGGCAACGATCAGTTCGCGCCTCTATGAAAACCTGATGGTTGATCTCGGTGAGCGAATCTGGCCACAGTTGCAAGAGAAGTGGCCACTCATCGATTATTGCGGACTACGGGATGCTTTCGTGATCAAGTACAGCATGGATACGCAGACAGAGTTGCGGCTTCATCACGACATCGCTCAAGTATCAGGATCGGTGAAATTGAATGATTCCTACACTGGAGCGGAGTTGAGTTTTCCTCAACAAGCGTTCACGAATAGTGATCTGGCAGTGGGCTCGTTGTTGGTGTGGCCATCACTGGTGACCCACCCACATCAAAGTCTCGCTCTCACGAGTGGGGTCAAATACTCACTAACATTATGGTTTGAAATCCCCGAGCAGTACAACTAATTTATGCTCTTTACTCAGGGACTATCCACCATTTGGTGAAGAAATAAAACTACCGTCACAATTGTTGTGATCACTGCAAAGAACAAACTGCGAAGCATCAAATTTGCTCTGCTGTTGTGTTTGGTCGGTGTCCCTATTTTGCTCTCAGGCTGTTCGGGCGTGGTCTCATCATCTGCTGACGCGGCCACTAAGTCGCCCGCAACAATCGCATTGTCTGCACCGCAACCAAGAGAAACTGTGCCGCCACCAACATTGCCTATTCCAATCATCACGGTTCCTCCGCCACAGGCAGTTGTCATTGCTGTAGCACCGCTTGATGTGCCGCTCGTAGCGGTCGGAAAAAAAGATGGAGCAGAAACTGCACGCGTGCAGCAACGTCTGTTGGATTTGGGATTTTGGTTGCAATCGTCACAAGGTGAATATGGCGTGACGACCGCCCAAGCAGTGATGGCTTTTCAAAAATATGTTGGTCTTGAGGCTTCTGCTGTTGTTGATGAAGCGACTGCTCAAGCACTCACGAGCGCCACGACCAAGGCTCACGGGGAGACCAACACTGGCACGCTGATTGAGGTTGATAAAGATCTGCAGTTACTTTTTATCGTGCAGGACGCTGTGACGGTTTGGACTATCAATGTGTCGACTGGCTCGGGGATTGCCTTTAAAGAACGCGATAAAAATGAATGGGGTAAATGGGTGTGGGGAGATGGACAAACTCCGGACGGAATTTTCAAGATTAATCGCGAGGTTGAGAAGGGGTGGCGAACGGGTGATCTGGGGGATATCTACCGCCCGAAGTATTTCAATGTGGGAATCGGTTTGCATGGGGCGTATCAGGTTCCCAACTATCCGGCGTCGCATGGGTGCGTGCGAATGTCTATACCAGCTATGGATTTCATCTGGTCAGAGAACTTGGCTCCGATGGGGATGAAGATCTGGGTGCACTCCGATCCAGCTGTTTTGTGACATCCTGAAGAAGTGATCTCCACATTCACCGAATTTCGTCCATGGACTGATCCAACAGTGGTCTCCATTGGACGCCTCGCAATGCGGCAGGTGATGACGGCGCATACCAATGTCGAGAGCGCACGGGGTCTTCGTCAAGAGTCACCGTGGTGGCAAAACCTCAATGGATCCTGGCAATTGAAGTTATGGGCTAATCCTGATGCTGTGCCGAACACCGCAGTAAAAACGACCTTGTCTTCGACGGCCGATTGGCTTTCAGTTGAAGTCCCAGGCAACTGGACGATGCAGGGGACTGGTGACTTCCCGCACTATACGAATGTGCAGATGCCCTTTGCTTTGCGTCCACCCGAGGTTCCAGAAAAAAATGTCACAGGTGTGTATCGGCGAACTTTCACAGTACATCGCGATTGGAAAAGTCGCCGCACAATTATTCATATCGGTGGCGCAGAAAGCGTGCACGCACTTTTTATCAACGGAAGTTTCGTCGGCTATGGAACAGATAGTCGCTTGCCCAGCGAATATGACATCAGCGACTTCCTGCAAACAGGCAAAAACACTGTGGCTATTATCGTGCCGCGTTACAGCGCCCAGTCGTATGTCGAAGATCAAGATCAGTGGTGGATGGCAGGCCTACACCGTGAAGTATTTCTCGAGTCACGGGCCTTAGTGCATCTTGATCAAGTCCATGTCGTCGCGGACTGGGACGCGGACTCGGGAGTGGCGACAGCAACGACGACATTACGAATTCGCAGTGCTGACGAAAAAGCCATCGCCCATGGTTGGAGTGTGCGAACTTGGATTGAAACACTTGATGGCCGTCGCCTCGGTCAGGTGCAGAAAGAAACTTTTCCGCATCGACATTTACAGGCTTATCTTTTTTCTGGTCATCTTGCTACGACCACTGTCGTCGTGCCCAAAGTATTACCTTGGTCCGCTGAAATACCGACGCGTTATCGCCTGGTGTGCGAGCTGCTCAACCCCGATCAGGAAGTCACCGAAGTCGTTGCTCAAGTCATCGGATTTCGGCGAGTTGAAATCAAGGATGGTTTAGTGAGTGTCAATGGTCAAGCGATCACCATCATGGGTGTGAATCGCCACGATCACCACCCTGATCGAGGTAAAGCAGTGACGGTTGAAGATATGCGCCAAGACATCGTGGCGATGAAACAAGCCAATGTCAACGCCGTAAGAACATCGCACTATCCCAATGACCATCGCTTTTATGACTTGTGCGATGAATACGGCCTGTATGTCGTTGATGAGGCAAATATTGAGAGCCATGCCTTTAATACAAGTTTGTGTCACGACCCACGGTTCTCTGCCACATGGCTCTCACGAGTTTCGCGAATGGTTGAACGTGATCGCAATCATCCGAGCGTTATTATTTGGAGTCTCGGTAATGAATCCGGATATGGCGAACATCATGATGCATGCGCGGCATATATCCGGCGAGTGGATCCGACCCGACTCTTGCATTACGAAGGAGCGAGTTTTCACGGAGGTTGGAGCGACGAACTCGGACTAGCGACCGATGTGGTATGTCCGATGTATCCACCGGTAGCGGCTTTGGATTGGTACGCAGAGGGTGCCTTGGGAACGCGCCCTGTGATCTTGTGCGAATACAGTCACGCCATGGGGAACTCGAATGGTGGTCTATCGGATTACTGGGAGGCCTTCAATAAACATCGGGCACTACAAGGTGGATTCATTTGGGAATGGAAAGACCACGGCATTCGCCAAGTCGCGAAAAATGGCATTGAACGTTTCGCTTATGGGGGGCAGTTCGGCGACACGCCACATGACGCAAACTTTGTTGCCGACGGTTTAGTGTCCCCAGAGTGTGAACCCCACCCTGCGATGCAGGAATTGATGTGGGTTCATCGTCCCGTCTCGGTTGAACAAACTGGGTGGAAATTGCGTGTGACTAACCGTCAGTCTTTTCGGAATTTGGGGTGGTTGCGTGGATCCTGGGAAATGACTGTTGATGGTGAGATTCTTTCATCAGGTCTATGGTCGCCCAATGTGAACGCTGGTCAATCACTGTTGATTGACCCGCCGATCAGTCTCGTGGAGGCCAAATCCAATCGTGGTGAGGTTCTCTTAAATTTCAGATGGGAAACAAAAAAAGTCACGCCATGGTGTGGTGTGGGTCATCTCGTGGCATGGGACCAGATCGTGGTCCGAGAAGCAAAACTTCCAGCGATGCCGAAACGTGTCTCACACAGTGATCGCGCTGAGATTGATGTTCTGTTGGGTAATCCCCCGCGCCTCAGTATTTGGCGCGCTGCTACTGACAATGATGGCTTCAAACTCATCGGCAACGGAGGGGCTCTCGGCAAATGGTTGAAGGCAGGGATCGATAGCAAGCCAGCCGAGTCATTGGTGCAACATGTTTTCGATTCGTACGTTGATGCTCACGGCGCCGTCATCTATGAACATGCGGTCGTTGTCCCCGAAGAGTTAGCAGATCTTCCCCGCGTTGGGGTGGTCTTTGACATGCCACGGGGCTTTGACCAGATTCGTTGGTTCGGACGCGGTCCGTTGGAGAATATGCCGGATCGAAATTCGGGTGCACTGCTTGATATTTGGGAATCTGAGCCTGATGAATTGCCATATATTTTGCCGCAAGAATTTGGGTTGCGAACAGATTGTCGCTGGATGGAAATTATTCGCTCACGCGATGGTCGTCGCTTAAGAATTGAGGCATTGCGTCCGGTCGCGTTACATATGTCAGCGACGCATCATCGTGATGAAGATCTCTTCGCCGCAGCCGATGTCACCGAATTGAGACGCTGCGAAGGACTGGTGGTGCATCTTGATATCGCCCACCGGGGTGTCGGCACCGCCAGTTGTGGGCCTGATATGCATCCGCGTCATGCAATCGCTGCTGGCACTTATCGTTTTGCCTACCGTTTACTACTCGTCAAATAGGTTTAGCGGCACGACGGACTCGGAGTTTTCTGTCATCAGCTGTGAGGCATTCACCCGACTCCAGATCAAATTTCCAGCCGTGCAAGGTACAGGTCAATGTTGTCCCGTCTTGTTCTCCAAAGACATCAAGATCGGCTTGGCGATGGGGGCAGAAACGTTCGACAATGTAATTCCCAATAGTTATTTCTTCACTCGGCTCTGGTCGCCTAAATTTCTTCAGTGCTTCCGCTTCCGTGCGCTGCATCCGTTCGACACTCAGCGACTTGAAGAAGTTATAGATGAACTCGTTGTATGAACCAGACCGCCATGCCTTGAAGCGCAATGAGAGAAATAATTTGTCACTCCAATCGGCGGCATTTTGGCTGACGACGGTTTCTACGAGGCGACGGTCTATTTCAAAGCGGAAACCGTAGGTCTCGTTGTCGAAGGGGCGTACTTCGCCGTTAGGAAAATCAATAAGAATCTCAAGATCTCCCGCCCGCAATAGGCAGGCTGCTCCGACTCCGCGTCGCAGCGCTGGTGCCATTGCAAGAAGTGGTTCCCACCACAATGTGAGAGTTGTCAGTAAATCAGGACTCTCTTGCGACCATGTGGCCTTCATTTCTTCAAGCCATGCGAGATAATCGGCTTGGTAAGTGCGCAGATAACTCTCTTTGTCAGAAAAGATTGCCTGAATATCCTCCTCCGCTATGGGATGCAGTACTTCGATGTTGTCTCCGAGCGTGATGCAGGTTCCTGGAATATTGGTGATGCCATGACGCCCCACTGCGTTCAATTGAGCAATAAATTTTGTCTGATCGGGGAATATCGAAAAACTATCCTTCGCTGTGTCATTGAAAGCGAAAAGTTCGGGATCAAGAAAACAGGGTGGTCCGGCCGATGGAACGACGGCATGGGCGTTCAGAGCCTCAACATAGCGCATGGCTCGCGCAAATTGGCTCTCAACTTTCAGATCAACGAGTTCGCGCATCCGTTGAGCTGGCTCGTCGTAAACCATTGGATACCAAATGGCGCCGGAATATTGGAGGAAGTGCAGATCAATGGGACCGTGAGCCAGCAAAGTGCTGAGATCACTGGTCCGACAATCATTTTGATTCACGATTCGATGCACACCATCGCTGACAACAAGAGCGGAGTCGCCAGCCGGACCGTCAGTGATAGATGTTTCAACATGTATGGCGATTGAGAGATCATCACCGAGGTCGTAGGCAATTCCGTCGCTAGTGGCGATGAAGTGAGTAAAACCTAAGTGGCGTAAGCGTCGCTCCAACTCTTTGGTCGGATAGTCGGGCAACAGAACCGGTGTCTGTGGAGAAATATTGTCCACCAGCCACTGCTCATCAAGATGATCTCCGTGGAGATGCGAGATATACAAATAATTTGGTTGGCGAATAGCGTGTGCAAGCTCTTCATTCAGTTGGTCGTTACGCGGAAAAACAAACCACGAACCGAAATAAGCGGGGTTGAACCATGGGTCGCACAAAATAGAACCCTGGCGAGTTTCAATAAAGATTCCAGCATGCCCAATTGAAGTCGCACGCATGGAAGTCAGTGTCACAGATCTAAACTAGCGAAAAGCAGCCAAGTTATGAGTGCAGACTTTTGTCACTTAGTCGGCGGGTCGGTAAATCTGACACCAGCACGGCTGACATTTTCTGTCCACTTGCTGCCATCCCAATAACGAAAGTCGTAACGACCAGCAGGATCTTTGTACCAATCTGCGGGCACGTTGGGGACTGTTGTCGTTGGTGTTGTCGTCTCCACTGAATCGGAACTCATGGAGGCCCAGCCAGCAGCAGATGCCGGAGTCGTCGCTACGACGGGTCGCGAGAGAAAAGCCACGATTTCATCGCCAGCAGACACAATGCTGATTACGTTCCAGCCTTCACGTGACTGAGCGTTGAGTTGAGTGGCCAAATCATCGTGAGCGTCAGGAGAAACTTTGATTGAGACGAATTCCAACATGCGAGAAAGTCTACCCCTCTTGATCAACCTTGAGAAGTGGTGCCCTCAATTGCTACCAGTCCTCGGGCTTGCGCTTGTGAGGACTCACCATCAAAGATCAAGGTTCCATCACGTAGGGCGATTGTACGTGCGGTACGAGAGACAAAACTCAACTCGTGGGTTGCTACAACCAAAGCCGCACCTGCTGTCGAAGCCTGATCAAAGAGATCAAGTAACGCCTCTTTACCATCGGCATCAAGTCCGACAAAAGGTTCGTCAACCAACATCAGTTCGAAGGGGCGAATGAAGGCGATCGCGATAGCTGCTTTTTGTTTCAGACCGCGGCTGAAGCGTGAGGGAAGATCGTCGCCGCGTTCGTAGATACCGAGTTGTCCAAGAAGGTCAGCGGCGCGTTGCTCCCAGGCAGTCATGTTGTGCAACCGAGCGGTGTACTCCAGGTGTTCCCACACCGAGAGGTCATCGTAAAAAGTAGGG
>SYDZ01000232.1 GCA_005801025.1 Actinomycetota bacterium | reverse complement strand
TGGGTGGACTCGCCGATTCCATCGGGTCGTGGGCTTGGTTTCTCAGCAGCGATGCGGGTCGGTGGAGCAGCCCTCGGCTTGGCGCAACGGCAAGGTATCGCGGAGACAGAATTCGCTCAGTTCATTGAGGCTTCGCGCAGTGATTTTGTCGAACTCGCTGCCGAACTAGAAGGTCACTATGACAATGCTGCAGCCAGCGTGTGGGGTGGAGTGGTGTCGGCATCTCCTGAGCGGGTCGCCTTGATTCCGTTAGCCGCCAGGATGAGAAGCGACATGTGTGTCCTTGTGTGGATTCCACAATTCCAAACGGCAACGTCAAAAAGCCGCCGGAATCTTCCAGATACCGTGTCGAGAGCGGAGGCGATTTTCAATATTGCCCGAGCGACACAGTTAGTCATTGCTTTGTCTACGGGTGATTTTGATTTATTGCCTTCTTCGGCATCGGATCGACTGCATCAGGAAGTTCGCTTGTCCGATACTCCGATGTGCGCTGAGGTGATGTCTGCGTTAGTCAACGCTGGGGCCCTGTCATCTTGGCTTTCTGGTTCGGGACCCACAGTCGCGGCTTTTGTACGACGCACCAACGCAGATGAGGTAGCGGCGTTAGTCGGACGCGATTTCCCGTTAGGTCGAACTCAAATTCTTGATATTGATATGCGCGGTATTCACTCAATTTAAGCGGCAGTATGCAGATCGAGACGATGCAGTTCGGGAACAGCTTGAATGGGTGAGGCCCATTGACCGCTGCAACTGGAAAGTTCAGGGTGCATATTCTCGTCTTCTAAGAAACGAGCAATACACATCACTTCATCAAAGAGATGACGCTCAAGTGGTCCAGCGCAAGACTCTGAAGAGTGATGAGGTTGCAAGAGAGGTGCGAGGGAATCCAAGACCTTGTTGCCTGTCACCGTGAGCGGGGAGAAAAGCTGTCCATCTAGCCGAGTCCCGATGAGTACGCCACAGTCAATGTCGTAGTGCACATCGCTGTGCTGCAGACTCAGTGAACCCGCATCACGTAATTGATCACAGCGACGTTGGCGATTGAGGGCTTGCACCAAAGCCTGCGTACGGTCCCGCATCAAAGCGGCTTCTTCGAAGCGTTGAGCGATTGCCAAAGCGGTCAACCGTTCGTGCAAGAGGGCGAACAGTGCTGCAGGTGATGTGGTGAGTGAGGCGCTGATGAAATCGACGATGGTGCCATAGTGGGAGCGATCAGCAGTGCCCGAGCATGGGCACAGGGCCACCCCAAGTCGGGCTGCTGAACACACTGGGGCATCGCTTGGTGGTGTGTAGGTGCGCCCCATGCGTGCCGTGCATCGCCGCAGTGGCACCACTGACTCAATCGCTTCAATCACCAAGCGAGCGGCGCTACGACTGGTCAATGGACCGATGTGGATGCCTTTTTTCGCAGGGTTTTTAGAAATCACGAGTCGTGGCCACTCCTCGTCAAGAGTCAGGCGGACATAGCAGTATTTGTCGCTTGTTGTGCCGACCCTGTTGTATTGGGGAGTGAGACGTTGAATCAATCGCATCTCTAAAACTCCTGCCGTCAGGGCATCAGGCGTAGCGATGTAGTCAACGCCGTGAACCTGACGCAGTAGCGGACCAATCTTGCGTCGTGTCTCAGTCGTGCTGAAATAACTCCGGACACGCTGGCGCACATTGGTTGCTTTGCCGACGTACAGCACCTGACCGTTCACATCAGAAAAAATGTAGACCCCAGGCGAGCGAGGCAGGTCCTCGGTGAGGCGGAGTTTGTTGGCTTGTGGATGGGTTCCAAGTTTTGGTAATCCAATCAGATCGTCAAGACCCATCACCCCAAATCCTGATGCACGCTCAATCAATAAATGCAAAAGATCACCTGTGGCTAGGACATCATCTAGGGCGCGGTGACTGGGTTGATGAGGCAAGCGGAAATGGGCCGCGAGAGTGCCGAGTTTGCAATCTTTGACTTCTGAGCGCACGAGGCGACGCGCTAATGGGACGGTGTCGATCACTTTGTTTGTCAGTGGATCGCGATCATCGCGGATCATCGCCGCGTTCAAAAATCCAAGGTCGAATCTGGCGTTGTGGGCCACAATCACACTGTCTCCGATGAAGTCGCTCAGGGTTCCGAGCAAGGCTTCAATACGTGGTGCGGGCATCACCATGGCTTCGGTGATCCCCGTCAAGATGGTGATGAAAGGAGGTATCCCACAACCGGGATTCACCAGTGTCTGGAACGTTCCGATGCACTCACCACCCTGGTATTTGGCCGCGCCAATCTCGGTGATGCGATCAAGTTCGCAAGAACCACCGGTTGTTTCAAAGTCGATGACGCAAAAAGTGACATCGCTCAGAGGAATTCCGATTTCGTCAAAAGTTTTCTGCACAATCTGAGTGTTCCCGAACAAATGTTCTATGTCAAGTATTCCGTCGAGGAAGTACGTGACAGAGGTGCCAGAGTCGTACTCTCGGAGCATGGCTATTCGCTATCGGTGCACTCTGTGTGGAAACTTGACCCGTTTTGATGTCGTGCGGACCACAAAAACCTCGTCTTTTTATCACTACACCACCGGTGGAGAGCTAAAAATTGAAGATGAGCAATTATTGCAGGACGACTTAGAGTCCGTGCTATGCCGCTGGTGTGGCCCCACAGGAAAAATCGAAGAATATGACGGGCCTTTTGACGCCGTCCGAACTTCATGAACTTTCCGACGGCTGTTTGGATAGTGGTCTGTCACCAGTTCAACCAAGGAGTGGCGGTGTGAGAGAGCGGTTCGCGAGTGATTTGCGTATCGCTAAAACCCATCCAACAATGACCGCAATTGAAAAAATCAGCCATTGGATGGCGTATGACAGGTGTGGCCCCTGAGAAAGTTCCGGTGGGTTAATGGGGCTGATCGTTGGCCCCTCGCTTGGTTCGGAAGCTTTGGCTACGAGCGCCACCGGTAGCAATTCGTCATCAATCTGTTCTCCAAGAAGCGCAATATCAAGGCGGAAGAACTCGCTCTGCTCGCCACTGGCTTGGGTTGCCTGACCAGACGTACGTTGTTCGGATATTTGCACTGTTCCGAGGACACGCACGGTACCCAACGGGGCTGATGGTGGAGTCGCCGAGAGGGGAATGAATCCACGGTTGACCAAAATGGCCCGTCCATCGTCGAGTATCAGAGGAGTGACAACGTTGAGACCAGCCACACCGTTTTGGCTGCGATTCAGAATCAGGACTTGCTCACTGGGGTCATAAGTGCCGATTGCGCCAGCAGTACGCCACTGCACGGCAAGAGGATCTGAAAGGTCAAGTTCCAAAATGTTCACAGTTTCCAAGGAGAAGCGTTGACGCACTTCACTATTGAACTCTCGGCGATCGCTCAACCGACCGAATTGCCACATTGATAAGTTGACCATCACGACAACACCCAAGAGACATAACAGGTGAAAAGCAATCCACTGAGGTCGTAGAAGGAAGCGATACATCCCCCAGAACCGTAGCGG
>SYDZ01000018.1 GCA_005801025.1 Actinomycetota bacterium | reverse complement strand
GTGGCATCGTGACTGATGTCGGCAGTGTTAAGGCAGTGGTGACGCAAACGATTACCGATCCACGATTCATCGGTGGTCACCCGATGGCCGGCAGCGAACTTGAGGGACTTGATGGAGCCGATGGGGAACTGTTTACGGGGGCTGTGTGGGTCCTCACACCGACTCCCACGACCTCAGATGAAGCGTTCGCCACGGTTGCAAATATCGTCAATGATCTTGGCGCAGAAGTCGTTGGTCTTGACCCCGTGCGCCACGATGAGTTGGTTGCCATTGTGAGCCATGTGCCGCACCTCACGGCCGCCACTTTGATGGGAGTGGCTGGGTCGCGCGCCACAGAACATGCAGCATTATTGCGTTTGGCAGCCGGTGGTTTTCGTGACATGACGCGCATCGCCTCGGGGCATCCAGCAATTTGGCTGGATATTTGCGCGGAGAATCGTCCCGCCATCATCAGCACTTTGAGTGCTTTGATTGATGGTCTGAGCGATATGAGAACAGCAGTTGACACTGGTGATCGGGCCACGATTCTGCAAAGACTCACGGCGGCACGCGAATCACGCGCCAACTTGCCGAGTCGAATCAAGGCTTTGGCCGATCTTTCAGAGGTACGCATTCCGATACCTGACCGACCAGGTGCCGCTGCTGAGGTGTTCACCTTGGCTGCTGAACTAGGCGTCAACATTCCCAACTTTGAAGTGGTGCACTCGGTTGAAGGAGATCGCGGTATTGCAGTTGTTTTGGTGGAGACGACAAGTGTGGAGTTATTCCGTGGTGGCCTGATGGCGCGTGGATTTAAACCCTCAGTACAGCGTTTGGATTGACGTTCAATGAGTCAACCAATGCTTCTTGAAATGGCACACGGACCACTTTCTAGCGTTGTCTCGGTGCCTGGATCAAAAAGCATCGCCAATCGTGCATTGGTATGTGCGGCGCTGGCTGATGGTCTCAGTACATTGAGCGCTGTTCCGTCGGGAGATGACACATCGGCGATGGTTGACTGTTTGCGAACTTTGGGAGTGCAGATTCAACAGGACGGCGCTACTGCTGATGTCACAGGAGTTGCCGGACAACCTGTTGGTGGTGGCGTGTTGAATTCTCGCCTGGCAGGGACAACCTCGCGTTTTATGACAGCTGTGGCATCTTTGTCCGCAGTGCCTTCGCTGATCACAGGCGACGAAGCACTCTGTCGTCGACCCATGGCGGCGTTACATGATGCGCTCACGTCATTGGGGGCCATCGTACGCCCAGAGTCAGCGACGGGGCATCTTCCTGTGTGGGTGAGTGGGTCAAACCTTGCAGGTGGCTCTGTTGCTATTCCCGGTGACGTCAGTAGCCAGTACGTGACAGCACTGATGCTGATCGCTCCCTACCTTGATCGCGGTCTGCAGATTCAATTGACATCGCCCTTAGTGTCACGTCCATATGTCGCCATCACTGCTTCGGTGATGAGTTCATTCGGGGTGAGCGGTATCGCTATCTCGGACCGCAGTATCGCAGTAGAAGCGGGACGCTATGTCGGCACCGCATATGACATTGAACCCGACGCTTCATCGGCCTCATATCCATGTGCCGCCGCGGCAATTGTCGGGGGATCGGTGACGGTCATCGGATTATTGCAAGATGCTTTGCAAGGCGATGCTGACTTCGTTGAGGTGTTGATGAATATGGGATGCGCCGTTGTGCACGAAGATATGCAAACCACAGTCGTGGGCGCCGATGAACTGATCGGCGTGGAGGTTGATATGGGAGGGATGTCAGACCTCGTGCCTACTCTGGCGGCCGTGGCAATTTTTGCGTCCACTCCCACTCGAATCACTGGAGTCGGTTTCATTCGTCATAAAGAAAGTGATCGAATCGGGGATTTGGTTGAAGGTCTTGTCTCGCTCGGATGCGATGTCACTGAAGAGCAAGATGGTTTATTGATTCGACCTGTAGCCGTTTCAGATTTAGTCGGCACAACCTTGAAGACTCACGACGATCATCGCTTGGCGATGGCGTGGTCGCTGGTAGCGCTGCGAGTCAGTGGGATTGTGCTTGATGAGCCCAATGTCATTTCTAAAAGTTGGCCCGAGTGGTGGGTAGTGCGATCTTCTTTGTTGGCGACCTCGGGACACTAATCTGATCATGTCTATGAATCCAAATGATGCCGTCTCCTCTTTGCACAGATATTCGGTGGCTGCTTTTGATGTGGACAAGACTCTCACAACCAAAGATTGTGTCGTCCCGTTCTTGCGTGAAGTTGCTGGCTGGCGCTGGTACCTTGGCCTGTTATCGCGTTGCGTCCCTTTGACAATCGCTGTCGTACGTCGTGATCGCGATCAGGTCAAAAACTTGGTCACCCAGGCTGCTCTTCGGGGTCGCTCAGCGACTCATGTGGAGACAGTGGCACAACGTTTTGCTGAGCGCGTCTTTCCAGCGTGGCTGCGTTCAGACACTGTGAATCGTTTGCATTGGCATAGAGCTCAAGGGCATCGCGTGGTTTTAGTTTCGGCTTCCTACCGCTTATATCTCGTTCATTTGGCTGCACAATTGGGTTGCACAGCTGTTCTGGCAACCGAATGTGAGATGACGCCAGATGGTCTATTCACTGGTTCATTGCTCGGAGGAAATTGCCGTGGAGCAGAGAAGGAGCGTCGCTTGCGTCACTATTTTGCAACTGAAGGGCTGACGGCAGTCAACCTTTTCGCCTATGGTGATTCGCGGGGCGATGACCACATGTTGGCAATGGCAAATCACCCTGTGCGTATCAATCATCTGCCAGTGACTGTTTCCCCTGAAATGAGCATGTAATGAAAATGCCAGCGATCCTGCGCGAAGCACGACCCAAGCAGTGGGCGAAAAATGTTTTAGTTCTATCTGCCCCTGGGGCAGCAGGTGTCCTCAATGAATGGGGTAGCGCTTGGCGGACGATTTTGGCTTTTGTGGCGCTGTCATTGGCGGCGAGCGGCACTTATTTCTGGAATGACATTCTTGATGTCGAGGCAGATCGCTCTCACCCGCAGAAGAAGTTTCGTCCCATCGCCGCAGGGCTCGTGAGTTTGCCAACAGCACGAATCGTCGGCACCCTTCTTTTAATTGCTGGAGTCGCTGTCGGATTTGTTCCTGATTGGCGTTGCGGCGTGGCTGTGATCACTTATGTGGTGTTAACGGTGAGTTACTCAACTTTCCTGAAACACCAACCCGTTCTTGACCTCATTGCCGTTGCTGGCGGGTTCGTGATTCGCGCAATCGCAGGAGCAGAAGCAGCGGGTGTGGAGATGAGCACTTGGTTTTTATTGTGCGTCAGTTTCGGTGCGCTATTTATTGTGACGGGGAAGCGCTACGCGGAAATGCGCGATATCGGTGAAGATGTGGCAAGTACCCGTGCCACATTGACCTCCTACAGTTTGGATTATCTACGGACGGTTTTAGCGGTCAGTTTGGGAGCGACCTTAGTGTCATATTGCACCTGGGCTTTTGCGACTAAGGAGATCTCGGGTACGTCTTGGCCGTCCTATGAGTTATCCATCGTTCCGATGCTGGCAGCCTTGATGAGATATCTTTTGGCGCTTGAGCAGGGTCATGG
>SYDZ01000231.1 GCA_005801025.1 Actinomycetota bacterium | reverse complement strand
GTTTGCGGCAGCTTTTGCGATAGCGAGACTTGTTCCCAACATTGCGTTGGCGCCAAGGCGGGATTTGTTGGGCGTGTCATCAAGGTCCTTGAGGACCGTATCTACCATGCGTTGTTCAAGAGCATCACAACCCACCAAAGCACTTTCAATCTCGCCATTGACAAAGCCCACCGCAGTGAGAACGCCCTTACCGCCATAGCGACGACCACCGTCACGCAACTCAACAGCCTCATGTTCGCCGGTGCTTGCACCCGAGGGAACCATGGCTCGACCTCGGGCTCCAGAATCAAGTTCAACTTCAACTTCGACTGTGGGGTTACCTCGGGAGTCCAAAACCTCTCGGCCGAAAATACTGATGATCTCGCTCATGACTCCAAACTAGTGACTCTGACATCCAAACCCATCAGGCTTTGAGATGTTGTTCGGCCGCCAATCGCTGAGCGTTGGTTACATTTCGCAGGGCGACCTCGGGGTCAATGCCGCGTGAACGGCATTCAGCGACGACTTCAAGCAGATGCAGGCCGAGATCGGAGATATCCGATAGTGACTGACCAGTGGTCGTGATCGGGAGGTTGGCTTGAGTGGTTTTCTTCAAAACGGCAGAGGCGTAAGCCAATGAACCAGTGGCTTGGGGTATGTCATCAAAGGGTCCAGCGATGATGCCTTTGGCCAGTTTTTCCGCTTTTTTGATGTCATTCCAGGATTGCAGCAGTGTTGCCTGATCGGGTTCTTGCTCGGGGCTACTTGAGGCGAAAACGTGTGGGTGACGACGAATCAACTTGTCGTGAATGCCACGTGCAATATCACCCATCGTGAAACGTCCTTGCTGCTCGGCGATCGCCGCGTGAAACTCGATTTGGTACAGCAGATCACCAAGTTCTTCCATGAGATGTTCATCACTCGCAGGATCATCAACATTCAGAGTCGCTAACGCATCAACAACTTCATAGGTCTCTTCCAACAGGTACGTGGTTAACGATTGATGAGTTTGCTCACGGTCCCATGGGCATTCGCGGCGCAAGGTACGGGCAAGTTCATGAAAGGCAATGAGGTCGCGCCCAACGGGACTGCGCAATGCTGGAATAAATAGTGAAGTGAGATGGTCGGCCTCGAGAGTGTGATCAAGTTCGCTCCAGGGAACAGTCATAACCACTTCATCAGCGAGACCAAGATGGTGCAGAATCACCACAGGTATGTCGTCATTGCTCAGTTCCGCTGAATCTTCGGCGGCCAATTTGATATCGGAGAGAACCCAATTGGCATGGCAGTGGGCCACGAGCAGCGGACCACTTAGCCCTGCGGCAGCCGTTGAAAATTGGTGACCATCGATCAACTGCACACCTTGCTCGATGGGGTCAATGCCTAATCGAGACCAAGCAACTTCCAAAAAACCCATTGCTGGTTGCACGATGCACTCAATACGCGGATCATCTAGAAGCAGTCGGACTGTTCTCTCCAATATCAATGGTGAACCAGGAACGGCATATAACACTGCGCCAAACTTGAGAGCTGCTGCAACTAAATCTTCGGTGATTCTCGCATATACCGCTTCAAAATTTGTTGCAGATTCATAGTGTGCATCAAAACTTATTGCATCAGCAACTAGATGTGCACTGGGATGTTGTGCCGTCCTGAGATATCGGTGTTGGTGAGCGGCAATTCGTTGTTTGGTGAAGTCGGTGATGAATTCGTCCCCAGCAGGGCCAAGACCAATGACTTCAATAGTGGGCATTAGCTCAGGGGAACGATGCTCTGCGACTCAAGATCCCAGCGTCCATATTGTGGGTTTACCCAAATTTTGGCACTCTGCATCATCGGATCAGTCACATCGGTGACAGCACTGCCTGCAATCAGAACTGGGAGATCTGCAGACACCTCGTCGTATGGACGGATGAGAAGAATGACCCAACCAGCGTTGGGAATTTCAAAGGGGACTGACAGTCCACCCACTGGCACATCTGCGAGAGCGGCGAGGAAGTCAGGTGAGAATTGGCTCTCGTAGATTTCTTGGCTGATGCACTGCGACCCACTGGCCTCGTCACTGATCACACCGCCGTTGGCCCCAGTTGTATCAATGGAGAATTGCTCAGCGGTTGCCCCGAAATCTTGCCCTGCAGATAGGAGAGTGGACACCAAGTCCATCTGTTCTTGAGTCTCGGTCAAGATCGCCCGCAGGCACACGGCACCAGATTGAATCGCGCCTTGATCGTATATTTTTCTGATTTCTTCGTCCCCAAGTGCGAACGCCTGCGATGCGGCCGCCTGGGCCGATCCAGCGAGAACGTAAAAATCTTGAACATGTTGAGGAGCCTCGTTAAAGCCGTTGGCTTGTTGTAGACCTTCAAGTGCAGTCGCGCGATTCTCATCGGAGATTTCTACGCCGGCATCCCTCAACGCTGCGCGCAAAACCTGTGTTGAGATCCAGTCCTGCAGAAAGGCTTGTGCGGATGTCGTCGTGATGTTGCCGCTGGCACTGAGGGCTGACGGGACGGCTTGGGAAAATCCAACGAGGAGATCTTCGAAATCATCAGCCGCAAGTGATTCACCGTTAAAGCGAATGGCATCGTTACTGACGGATGAACATGAGGACAAGGTTGCTAGCAAGGCCACGATGACAACTGTGGAAGTGGCGATTCGACGAGTGGTAAGCACAATGAACAAAACTACTCGGCGGACTGGGGAGGGATGAGTTCACGGAGAAATTCAACAAGAAATGCTGCTGGCTCTTTGTCACGCGGTATCGGCAGAATGAGTTGGCGAGCCGACTCTTTGTGCAAGGCGCCCCGAGAAAGTCGCTTCAAACGGGCAGTCTCACTGACCTTGAGATCAAGCGGTCCGAGTCGGGCTTGCGAGGTGGTGATGTTCAGGTCATTGAGTCCGAGTCGGTGGCATTCGGCGCGCAATAAGCCAACAGTCAGTAACGCTTCAGCGGGTTTTGGCACGGGTCCATAGCGGTCCACCCATTCATTGCGGATGTCGGTCACTTCTTCGGCGCCGGACACCAAAGCCAATCGACGGTACGCCTCAAGGCGCAGTTCTTCTTTGGCAACATAGTCCTTGGGAAGATACGCATCGGTTGGAACATCAATGCGAATATCGGAGGGCTCGTGTATCGGCTCACCTTTCATTTCCCCGACGGCTTCAGTGACCATTTGGCAATAGAGGTCATAGCCAACGGCAGCTATGTGCCCACTCTGTGACTCGCCGAGGAGGTTGCCTGCTCCGCGAATTTCAAGATCCCGCATCGCAATCTTGAAGCCGCTTCCCAGTTCGGTTGATTCGCCGATGGTACGGAGTCTTTCGTACGCCTCTTCCGTGAGAATCTTATCGCGTGGATGAAAGAGATAGGCATAGGCGCGTTGTCCACTGCGACCGACGCGCCCACGTAGTTGATGCATTTGTCCGAGGCCAAGGAGATCGGCACGCTCAACCACCAAAGTGTTCACTGTTGGCATGTCAATGCCACTTTCAATGATCGTCGTGCACACCAAAACGTCAAATTCGCCTTCCCAGAAATCAACAACTACTTGTTCAAGGGTGCCTTCATCCATTTGCCCGTGAGCGACGGCGATACGTGCTTCTGGTACGAGTTCGCGCAGTCGCGTAGCACATTCCTCAATCGACTGGACGCGATTGTGGACCCAGAACACTTGACCTTCACGTAACAGTTCACGACGAATTGATTCAACGGCGACACGCTCATCGTACTCTCCAACAAAGGTAAGAATCGGCTGGCGATCTGCTGGGGGAGTTTGTAGCAAACTGAGATCGCGAATGCCCACCAAACTCATTTCTAAAGTTCGTGGAATTGGCGTGGCTGTCAGGGTCAAAACATCGACATCATTCTTCAGTAACTTCATTGCTTCTTTGTGTTGTACGCCGAAGCGCTGTTCCTCGTCCACGATGAGCAATCCGAGTTTCTTGAATTTGATGCCGTTGGATAACAAGCGATGAGTTCCAATGACGCAATCAACTTCGCCACTCTCAAGCCCCTTCATCACTTTGTTTGCTTCGGCATGAGTGAGAAAGCGTGAAAGGACTTCAACTCGCACGGGATAACCGGCAAATCGGTCAGAAAAAGTATTGCCGTGTTGCGAGGCCAACAGCGTGGTCGGCACCAAAACTGCAACTTGCATTCCATCTTGGATGGCTTTAAACGCAGCGCGCACCGCGATTTCTGTTTTACCGAAACCAACATCTCCACACACCAGACGGTCCATGGGGAAAGCCTGTTCCATATCTGCCTTGGTATCCTCCATGGCTTTTTTCTGATCAGGAGTTTCAACAAATGGAAAAGAGTCTTCCATTTCAATTTGCCATGGTGTGTCTGAAGAAAAAGCATGACCTTGGGCATTGACACGTTTTTGGTATAAGACCACTAACTCTTGGGCGATCTCACGAACTGCACTGCGGACTTTGGCTTTCGAACGAGCAAAATCTCCTCCACCAAGTCGATGCAAAACTGGTGCTTCTCCGCCGACGTAATGACGAACTGTGTCAATTTGGTCTGAAGGGACATAAACCTTGTCGCCACCCTTATACGCCAACAACAAATAGTCTCGCTCAATGCCGCCAACAGTGCGTTTGACCATGCCCTCAAATTTTGCAACGCCATGGATGTAGTGCACGACGTAATTGCCAGTTTTTAAGTCTTCGAAGACCGTGACACCTTCGCGTCGTTTAGGTCGCGGCGCACGATGCGATCGTCTGCGCCCTGTGATGTCGGCCTCGGTGATAACGGCCAACTTCGCTGAAGGAATGCAGAAGCCTCGATGTAGCGAGGTGACCACGATTGCTCCTCCAGCATTGGCGAGATGAGTCGCAGCGCCATTGACTGGCGTTGCGTGCACCGAGAGTTGTAGTCCCGCATGACTAAGTATTTCACTCAGACGATT
>SYDZ01000230.1 GCA_005801025.1 Actinomycetota bacterium | reverse complement strand
GGTGCGTCCCTGCTCGGGCCCAATGACATGCACGATGCCCTGTAGTGGGTTGCCCATAGAGAACAGTTCAACGCCGAACTCTTTTGCGTTTTCGCGCATCACTTCAACTTGGCGCGCAGAAATTGGGTCTGCAATCGGAAGATGGATATCAGCAGTCGGAACATTGTGATCTTCGGTGGCTACGGTCAGATCAGGGCGACGAATTTTACGACCGCTGATACGCAGTCCTTCAAAGGCTTGGGGACTGGTGACTTCGTGCACAAGGTGCAAGTCAATGTACAACAAGTCGGGTTCATCAATCGCTGCATGAACAACGTGGCTATCCCAAACTTTTTGAGCCAAGGTGGTGGCGTTACTCATCATTTCCTCATATCGTTGTTTCTCACTATGTGAGATTGTAGTCTCGCTGTATGGACATCATATCGGGAGTCGGAGTTGTTGACAAGGTCGTCGCCGTCTTACGCGCGCTCGAAACGAATGGTCCCTCTTCATTACTTGAACTTCAGCACGCCACAGCACTACCACGCGCCACGGCTCATCGCTTGGCTTCTGCGCTTGAGGATCATGGTCTGATTCGTCGCGATGATGAGGGACATTTTGCTCTCGGCTGGGGACTGGTCAGTCTCGGCCGCGCGGCCTCAACGGCGCTGCCGCTTATTGAAAGAGCGAGATCAGTTTTAGATTCTTTGCGGACAAAAACTGGTGAATCGGTCCAGTTGTATGTCCAAGAAGGTGATGCTCGACGATGTCTAGTGTCTCTTGAATCTCCGCACGGTTTGCGATGGATCGTTCCTGAAGGCTCTCTGTTACCTCTTAAAGCTGGTTCGGCAGGACATGTCTTGTCCGGCGAGCGGACTGACAAACACGGATGGATTCAATCGGTCGGCGAACGTGAGGCTGGCGTGGCCTCGGTGAGTGCGCCGGTACTCAATGCGCAGGGAAATATCATTGCTGCGATCAGTGTGAGTGGCCCGATTGAGCGACTGACGCGCCGACCAGGCGAGCGCCATGGAGCGGCAGTGGCGCGCGCGGCGAGAAGTCTGCAGCGGCTCTTGTGACTTCGCCGTTTTAGTGCATGCCATCCTCTCTTTGGTGCATGCCATCTTCACCACATCTCATGAGTTCCTACGACGATGTCCTGCACTTCGCCGAAGAGATCGACCTTTTGGTCCATGCTGAATTAGTCAGCCCGTTCAAGCTCGACAAGGCTCGCCTGTATGGCCTCAACGAAAACTCTGTACCTTCGCTATTGGGCGAAAATGAAAACCCCTACGAACTTTTAATGGAAACTGTGCGACCCCTGAAGTGCCACGCAGCATGCCTCGTCGTCACTGGTTGGGCTGCACCGTTTGAGAACGAAATGGGCAATGCTCACGAACCTGACTGTCGTCCAAGCGAACATCCAAAACGTCAACGGGTGCGAATCTGCGTGGCGATTGGTGAGGCAATGATCGTCACGGTGATGCGCACCAGTGAGAATCCCGAAGAAGTCATGTCAATGTCCGAGCGCGGCATGGGAGAACTCCCCGATGTTCTGGAGGCATGGTGGTCGCAAGGGCCGGTGGAACTAGAAGGTCGCCAGTAAATCGACAATCACAATAAGGTCGATGGACGGTGGCAGACCCATCTCTTCGTTACCGTCTGGGCCAAAGGCGTCAATGAATGGAATGGTGATCTGACGGCGCCCGCCGGTCCTCATTCCAGCGACACCTTGTGCAAGTCCGGGAAGAGTTACGTCTTCGGAAAGTGCAAACGCCACTGGGGTCGGATCGCCCCATGTACTGACCAATAGTTCGCCGGTATCAGCGCGGTAGGCGATGATGTTGACAAGAACATTTGAGTCCACTAGCGCCTCATTGCCCTTACCAACAACCAAATCTTCACTCACAGTCTCGGTGATATTGGCACCGCCCTCAAGCGTGATCTTGGGTTCATCGGCAGGATCCACGGCAGGAACAATTGCGACTGCATCGACGATGAAAGAAATAGCCGAGTCTGGTGGGATTGCTTCGCCTGAACCCATCTCTCCGTATGCCAGATCTGAGGGGATGTCTAACTGGCGACGCCCGCCAGTCTTGATACCAATGAGACCTTGGTCCCAGCCATCAATGACCGCGCCCGCGCCAAGAGTGACGGCAAATGGTTCAGCGTCAAAGTTGCCGTCGAATCGCGTTCCGTCTTCACTGAGGACACCGACGTAATACACGAAAACGGTGTCACCGGAGACGGCTCCTTCGCCAGTGCCTTCGGTGATATCAGTGATAACCAATTCTGTCGGGGTCTCATCGGGCAACGACACCTTCGGCTCAAGGCGAGAATCGGCGGGGTCACTTGAGGGTGTGGCATCCGATGTGGTCGATGAATCTTCGCTCCCGCACGAGGCGATGAACATAGTCGACATAACTGCGAGGGCGAGTAATGAACGTGAGGTACGTGATGACATTACCGAAACACTAGCGGGATTGGATCAACCATTGGGCTTCACGGCGACCCATTTCAGTACTGGGTTGCCCTTCGGCAAATGGCCATATCTCTTTTGATATAGCCCGGTAATTGCCGCTCGCGCCAAGTTCTCCAAGGATCGCGTAGAGACCCAAGTTGATCCTTTGGATAAAAACAAATGGCTTGGGAACAGTGGCGTATTGAGCGATGGGACTACTGCGATCAAATGTGTGACGCACGATTCCACTTGCGTAACTAGGAGTCCAAGTGATTTCCTGATCTTGGCGTACGGGCTCATAGAAGCGCCCGAAGTACGTGCCAACCTCATCGGTTTCAACGGGTGCCTCGAGTTGCAACATTCCAGCGTTCTCCAACACTTGACGAAAGGCAGGAATATCACTTTCGTAAGCCGCAGATTTCACCATCGAGATAAAAGTATTCATTTCAGTATCAGTGAAGTGCTTGACTAAACCGAAGTCAAGGAAAGTGATGCGACCATCTTTATGGAAGATGTAGTTACCGGGATGGGGGTCACCATTGAATTTGTGCATTCCGTAGAGACTGCGAAAAACAAATCTAAACAGACATTCCCCAGCAAGATTCTTCTGATCCTGATCCGTCTCCATCAACTGGGCAAAGGACATGCCATTGACTAATTCGCTCGTGAGCACGCGCGAGGTGCTGAAAGTCGGCAAAACTTCTGGCACATTGATGTACGGATGCCCGCTGTAGTAGTTGGCGAAAATTGTTTGGTTGTGCGCCTCTCGCGAATAATCCAATTCTTCGCGAATACGCTCCTTGACCTCTTGCACCATGTCACTCGGGTCAAGACCGCTGAAGCCTTGTTGCAGCAGAGCGCCCAAGAGATCGGCATTTTTGAGATCGGCATCAATGGCTTTATCCACTCCTGGGTATTGCACTTTGACGGCGACGGCGCGTTCTTTACCAGTCTTCGGGTCAAGAACAACAGCGCGATGTACTTGGCCAATGGATGCCGAAGCAATGGGGATAGGGTCCCATTCGAGAAATATTTTGTGAGGTTCTCCACCTAATTCGCGCTCAATGACTTGGGCAGCCAAATCACTTGACATGGGTGGTGCGCTGGCTTGCAATTGTGAGAGAGCGGCGCGCATCGGTGCAGGTAAACCATCATCAAGGTAACTGGCCATTTGACCCAATTTCATGAGTGCCCCCTTCATATTTCCGAGGCGTTCAGAAACTTGGGCCGCTGTTTTGAGTTCCGTCTGATGATCAATTTCTACGCGTCGTTCCGTTGAAGAAAATACTTTGCGCGCTGATGCCGAGGCGTAAGTGGCTCCGACCTTTGCCCCGAGTCGAACAAGTTCTGTGTTTCGAGTCAACATTGAGCCGCGCTTAATCGCCGACGAAAGTTTGTTCCTGCCTTGCCGACTGCGGAGTGCCACGAATAATGCGCTACTGCTGACTAAGAGAATGATGTTACGTATCGGGTGCTTCATGGGGTTGCTGAATCGGAGCGTTCAATTATTGAGTGCACGCCATTGATAATCATCTGTGCCATTTGTGGCGCTTGAGCCACGATTGCGTCATGCTCGGCGTCTATGCGTACAGCATGCGCGTTTGTGATTCCGGAAAACAAAGCAAGTTGACGTTTCACAGGTATTACTGGATCACGCAAAGTGATGATGTGTGAAGTCGGAACATCAATTTCTTTGAGCCATTCAAGGCTGGTGAATGCGCCAATCGCGTGACCTGCTTCTAAAACCATGCGCCAGTCATGGAGTTCAACTTGGCTGATGGCCCACGGTCCCCACTTGCCAGTTTTTCGCCGCAAGAAAAGTCGTTCCGTCAACCAAACGCGGGCGCTGCTTGGTGTGAACCGTGCCAATGCACCGAGACCTGTCAACCCAAGGAACGTCATCCGCTCACTGCGACTATGAGAGAAACTTCCAGCCGTGGCGCACAACATCAATCCGTTGACCATGTCTCGGTGCCGCCGCCACATCAAAAGTGCAATTGGTCCGCCCATCGAATATCCGACTGGTATTGCTGAGTTGATATCGAGTTCCTTGAGTAAGCATGCTGCATCGTCAGCACAGTCGGCTAAACGAAATGGTGCGAACGTACGAATGCCGCGACCGTGTCCACGATGGTCCATAGCGATGACGCGAAAGTGTTCGGCGAGGGTTGAGTAGACAGCAAACCAATTGAGGTCAGCACTCGCCGTCCATCCGTGCAATAACAACAACACGGGGGCATCAGGGTGTGGGCCCGGCAGTTCTCGAATGAACGTGGTGCCACGGCCCGG
>SYDZ01000229.1 GCA_005801025.1 Actinomycetota bacterium | reverse complement strand
TCTCAACACACCCACACCGACTGCGATAGATGCTCAGCGAGAGTTGATTGCGCTTGCGGGTCGATCTCTCGGTGTCGGGACTGCAAAAGATCTCGCAGATTATTACCGACTGAAAAATGTTGTTGCTAAACCGCGGATCGATGAACTCGTCGAGGAGAGGGTTTTATTACCGACATCTATCGAAGGTTCAAAAGAGACTTGGTACTTGCATGTTGATGCTCAGACACCCCGTGCTATTGAGGCTCGGGCACTGCTCTCTATGTTTGACCCGATTGTGTGGCATCGACCACGCGCCGAGAAACTATTTAACTTTCGCTATCGCATTGAGATTTACACGCCAGCAGAAAAGCGGTTCTATGGCTATTACGTTCTTCCGTTTTTGTTGGGCGATGAGTTAGTCGCCCGCGTGGACTTAAAAGCGGATCGTCACAACAAGACATTGTTAGTGCCTGGAATATTTGCCGAGGAAAATACTGACAAGAAAACGACCGCCGCTGCTTTGGCTGAAGAACTACGCCTGATGGCAAGTTGGCTAGGTCTTGAAAAGATTGTTGTGGGCAAGTTGGGCGACTTATCCGCAGCGGTGCGTCAATCGCTGAAGAGATAAATCAGTTTCAGATTCAGGAAGGCAGATCGGGAGCGAGGGCCCAACGCAAAGTTTTCGTCAATGTATTTGCTGCTGGACGTACGATGGCACGCTCACTTAATGGAAGCCATGGAAGGCGCAGGGGTAAGCGCGCCCAAATCGGCAACAAGGAAACAGCGGCAGCACCCAAGAGTTGGTATGCCGGACGAACCAATACTGGTAGTGGAGGAGTGATGAGTAGATACTTCGCTGCATCAAGAGCGGCATCAGAAGTTCTTAGTTCACTTCGGTATGAGGAGATTTCTTCTTTGAGTTCTGCGACCGAGCGGGGCGGGTCAATGACACCGAGAGCTGAGGCAATGCGAGACATATCAAGGACGTAGCCATCGCGCTGTTCGTCGGAGAGTTCAACTTCGCCGAACTTTTTGTGTGCCGCAAGAAACGAATCAACTTCGGCGATATGCACCCACTTGAGAAGATGCGGATCATTAGCGCTATACGGACGGCCATCGTCGGCGGTACCGACGACGCGTACATGGACTCGTTTGACTAGATCAATAGCGCGTTGTGATTCTGACTCTGGACCAAAAGTTGTGGCCGCCAAAAAGTCGGCCGTGCGTTGGAGGCGTCCCCATGGATCGGCTTTGAAGTCGCTATGTGAGGCCACACCCGTCATAGCAAGAGGATGCAGCGATTGAAATAACAGGGCCCGTAGTCCGCCGATAAACATGCAGGAATCAGCATGGATGATTTTGATCGGTCGATCTTCGCTGAACCACCTCTCGCCAGGAGCCTCGAATAATTGTTGGGCGCGGTTGTCAGCATTGGGACCGACAACGCGGGAGCGCACGGCGTCGGCAACGAGGCGACGGGCAGGCTCAAACCGATCTGACATTCCTAAAGCGTGCCACGCTTCGTGCGGTGATGCCCATACGGGCTGGCTACGCTCGTCACATGTCCGATATCAATTCGTCCACCCCTATGGTCGAACCTGCGTCATCCTCAAATTCCAACAAAATGCCGCCTTGGACCTGGAAGGCGATCACTGTTTTCTGGCTGGGGTTTTTGGGCACCCTGGTATTGCGGTACTCCTATGAACGACTCTCATCTTTGTTGATTCTGTTGTTGGTCGCCCTGTTCTTATCCTTGGCAATCGAACCTGGGACAACCCGTTTGGCCAAGCGTGGCTGGAAACGCGGGCGAGCAACTGTGGCGATTCTCCTAGCAGTTATGGTTGGGGTGCTTATTTTTGTTGCCGCCATCGGCACTTTGGTGGCTACGCAGGTAGCGGATTTAGCTCAAAACTCAGAGCGCTATGTCGGGCGAACTGTGAGTTTCGTGAATGACAACTTTGGCGCAAACATCAATGCCGCAAAAGTGAACAACAGTATTCAAGATCCTGATGGACCTGTCCAAGAATTTATTCGAGGTCAACAGGGTGAGGCTTTGCAATTGTCGGTGACGGCACTTGGCCTATTACTTCAAGGTTTCTCTGTCATGCTTTTCACTTTTTATTTGGTGGCCGATGGTCCACGTATGCGCCGCTCAATCTGTAGTCGCTTGGCCCCAGATAAACAGCGCCGAGTCTTGGACACATGGGAATTGGCAATTGCGAAAACTGGTGGCTATATCTACAGTCGAGTTTTGTTGGCGGCATTTTCTGCCTTCGTGCATTGGATCGCATTTCAATCTCTGGGCACCGCCGCACCCGTGGCTCTCGCACTATGGGTTGGATTGATTTCGCAATTTATTCCCGTTGTCGGAACCTATATCGCTGGTGTTCTCCCTGTGTTGATTACGTTCATCGACTCACCCGTCAAGGCACTGGTGATCATCGCGGTGATCATTACGTATCAGCAAGTTGAGAACTTTTTGATTTCACCACGCATTACGGCGCGCACAATGGAGATCCACCCAGCAATATCCTTTGGCTCTGCTATTGCTGGTGCCGCTTTGCTCGGTCCGGTTGGGGCAATTCTTGGACTTCCGGTTGCAGCGATGGTCGTCGCTCTAGCGAGTGCTCACGGTCAGCGTCACGAGTTGATCAAAGATGATCTCGTGCAT
>SYDZ01000228.1 GCA_005801025.1 Actinomycetota bacterium | reverse complement strand
GGTCGAGCAAGTACCGCAAGGAGGCTGACTGGATGACCTGCGCGGCTGATGAGTTGGTAGCCAAGGTGAAGAGTCGGATCCCCAACATTGTGGTCGGTAACGGGAGCGATCCATCCAGTGAAATGGGTCCTCTGATTACTGGTGAACATCGCGATAAGGTCGCCGGTTACGTCGCAGGAGCCGCTGGCGAAGGAGCAAAAGTTGTGGTGGACGGTCGTGAGGGAGCACCAGTTGACGGCTTCTTCTTGAAGCCGAGCCTGATTGATCATGCTCAACCTGGGATGAAGTGTTACGACGAGGAAATCTTTGGGCCAGTATTGACTGTGGTGCGGGTGAAGTCATATGAACAGGGTCTGCAATTGATCAATGACAATCAGTTCGGTAACGGCACAGCGATCTTTACCCGCGATGGTGGCGTTGCTCGGCAGTTCCAATTTGATGTCAATGTTGGAATGGTTGGCATCAACGTGCCGATTCCTGTTCCGGTGTCGTATTACTCATTTGGTGGTTGGAAGGCCAGTTTGTTTGGTGATCTCCATATGTACGGCCCCGACGGGATCACTTTTTACACCCGTAGCAAAGTAGTGACATCACGTTGGCCTGATCCCCGAACCAGCAGAGTTGATCTCGGCTTTCCGCAGAATAGGTAATGAGTAGATGGACATTGGTGTTGTACTCCAAACCACTCCGCCCAGTGCACGGGTCATTGACTTAGCGAAAAAAGCTGAGACATACGGGTTCACGCATGTCTGGACCTTTGACAGCCATATTTTGTGGCAGGAACCGTTTCCCATTTTCGCGCAGATCTTGGCGGAGACTCGAAATGTCATTGTTGGACCGATGGTCACAAACCCAGCGACTCGCGACTGGACAGTGACGGCGAGCCTGTTCGCGACATTGAACGAAATGTACGGCAACCGCACGGTGATTGGTATCGGTCGAGGAGACTCTGCTGTTCGAGTCACCAATGGCAAGCCAACAACCCTCGCCACCTTGCGCGAAAGCATTCACGTGATCAGAGAACTCGCCAATGGTCGTGCAGTGCAATACAAAGGTGCTGATTTGCGTCTGCCGTGGGCGAGTAAGTCGAGAGCTGAAGTGTGGGTAGCGGCCTATGGTCCAAAAGCATTAGCGCTCACCGGCGAAGTCGGCGATGGTTTCATCTTGCAGTTGGCAGATCCGAGTATTACCGAGTGGACGATCAAGGCAGTACGCGATGCTGCTGTTGCAGTGGGTCGCGATCCCCTCAGTATCAAAATTTGTGTGGCTGCCCCGGCCTATGTCACCGATGGGACGCAAGCCGGACTGGTTCATGGACGTGAACAGTGCCGTTGGT
This sequence comes from Actinomycetota bacterium, assembly GCA_005801025.1. GTDB lineage: Bacteria > Actinomycetota > Acidimicrobiia > Acidimicrobiales > Ilumatobacteraceae > Casp-actino8. The sequence goes on along the minus strand of SYDZ01000228.1, from coordinate 8,936 downwards.
TCGGTGGGATGGTGGGCAACCATGTCGCGGACATTGTGGAGCGCTATGGCGACTCAGCACCAGTGCCGAAGGCTCTCACTGACTACATCAAGGATCGTCAGGGATACGACTACAACGAGCACGGTCAGGCTGGTAATAGTCACACAACTTTCGTTCCTGATGAGATCGTTGATCGTTTTTGCATCGTCGGACCAGTTGAAGAACACGTCAAGCGCCTCAACGAATTGCGCGAGATGGGTGTCGATCAATTTTCCGTTTATTTGCAACATGATGCAAAAGACGAAACATTGCGCGCGTACGGTGAAAAGGTGATCCCTGATATCGCTGAGGAGATACGAGCCAAAGGTTGAGTAACCAAAAATTATGACGACAGTGGCAACGATAAAGAAAAACCGAGAGACCGTCCGACGGGTACGTCGTGCGATTCTTTTCGTCGTCTCGTTGTTATTTGTGGCAGTGGCTTGGGAACTGTATAAAGCGGTTGGTCCGGAAGCTGGCGGAAAAATATTCGGATGGAAATTATTGCCACGTTCAAACAACAACGCGATGCCGCACGTCTGGGACATGCTGATGCGTTATAACCGACCCGAATTACGTGGCTCCGATCGCAAGATCTGGTCGGTCGTGTTAGCAGGTGCGTGGTTCTCGTTCCGATTAGCCCTCGTCGGGTTCGCGATCGGCTCAACCTTAGGATTGGGCTTGTCGATCCTGATGGCCCGTTTCAAAATCGCTGAGCGCGGAATTTTGCCGTACCTAGTCGTGTCGCAAACGGTTCCGTTGATTGCCTTAGCACCGCTCGTTGTGTCATGGGGCGGCAAGTTGCATATCGCTGGTTGGACATGGCCTCGTTGGATGTCGGCAGCAGTACTCGGTGCTTTCTTGGCATTCTTTCCTGTCGCAGTCGGGGCTTTGAAAGGTCTCACCTCGGCACCTTTGGCATCACACGAATTGATGGACAGTTATGCGGCGTCATGGTGGCAGACGCTTCGTAAGTTACGTTTCCCCGCAGCAATACCTTTCATTGTTCCCTCACTCAAATTGGCAGCTTCGGCTTCAGTCATCGGTGTTGTTGTCGCAGAAATTTCGACTGGTCTCAAAGGTGGAATCGGTCGTCTCATCATTGAGTATGCCCGTGAAGCGACCGGTGATCCTGCGAAAGTTTTCACGGCAGTGTTCGGTGCGGCAGCACTCGGGCTCGCCATGTCAGGGCTCGTGACCCTGGCTGATATCTACATGATGCGCAATCGCCCTAAGGAGGCTTCCGCATGAGCGCGATTGAAATCACCAACATCTCTCAGGCTTTTAACCTTGGCATGAGTAACCAAGTTGATGCTCTTACCGACATCAATTTGTCGATTGCCTCTGGCGAATTTGTCTCATTAATCGGTCCGTCTGGATGTGGAAAGTCCACTCTTCTGCGGCTCATCGCCAATCTCCTCGTGCCAACATCGGGTGCGATAGTCGTGAATGGTAAGTCGGCTAAGCAAGCCCGTCTCGATCAGGACTATGGCATGGCCTTTCAGCAGTCGGGTCTTTTTGAATGGCGTACGGTTGCCAAAAATATTGAATTGCCTCTTGAACTTAAGGGGTGGGATAAGACAAGGCGTCAGGCTCGTGCGACTGAAATGCTCGAACTCGTTAAGTTATCCGACTTCGCGAATCATTTTCCATGGCAACTTTCGGGTGGCATGCAACAGCGCGTGGCTATTGCTCGCGCTCTCGCTGTTCATCCTTCGCTGTTGTTGATGGACGAACCGTTTGGTGCGCTCGACGAAATGACGCGAGAGCACATGCAAAGTGAGCTGCTTTCCATTTGTCGTGCATCAGGGACAACAGTGGTCTTTGTGACACACTCAATTCCAGAAGCGGTCTATTTATCAAATCGTGTTGTTGTGATGTCGCCCCGACCTGGTCGGGTAGCCGAGATCGTTGATGTGAGCATTGAAGGTGAACGTAACGATGCAACCCGCGATAATGCAGTGTTCTTTCAGCGAATCACTGCGGTGCGCGAAGCATTGCGCGGCGTCGAAATGTCTGATCACGTGCGAGGTATAGAAGACCGATGAGTTCCCGCTCTTTGTCTGTGATTCGCTCGGTGTTGCCGCCCGCCGTTTTCGGCGTGGCGTTTATCGCCGCATGGGAGCTAGTAGTGAAGGGTTTTAATCTCAAGCCTTATTTTTTGGCACCGCCGTCGAAGATCTGGCAGAAGTTCACCGAGAACATTGATTTGATTTGGGGTGCCGCCAAAGTTTCCGGCACTAATGCTCTGATCGGCTTGTTGTTGGGCGCATTCCTTGGAATGGTGATGAGTTTTGCATTGAGCCGTTTTAAGTTTTTGAACAACCTCATTACGCCACTGGCAATTGCTTTGAATGCCGTTCCAATTTTCGTTTTGGTGGCTGTGCTGAACAACATGTTTGCCATCACCAGCGAAGTGCCACGTCGAATTATGGTGACCCTGGTGGTCTACTTCATTGTTTTGGTCAATGTTGCCAAAGGACTCACGCAAGTCATTCCGACGCATGTTGAGATGATGAAGTCGTACGCCGCAAGTGATACCCAAATCTTGTGCAAGGTTCGAATTCCGAATGCAGTTCCTTATCTATTTACCGCACTGAAAATTTCGGCACCAGCGTCGGTGATTACCGCTTTCGTCAGTGAGTATTTCGGGGGTTCACAGAACGGTCTGGGAAGTCGGATTACAAGTAATATCGCAAATTCGAAGAATGCAGTCGCTTGGGCGTATGTGCTTGGTGCATGTCTCCTGGGATTGTCCTTCTATATGGTCTCCAGTTTGCTGGAGGGAGTGGCCACACCGGGTGGCCGCGCCAAACGCACCCGAGAGGACCGCTGAGTTCGTCAAAGTGACGATGTTCAATGGTCTACTATGGGTTCATGAAACTGCGGGCACCAGCCCAAGGGGAGGAGAAAGAAAATGAGAAAGAGCAAAAGTTGGAAATTAGCAGCTGGGGTCGCCGCTCTGTCACTGGCCGCCGTGGCTTGTGGTGGTAGTGACAGTCCGTCAACCGAGTCAAGCGCCCCAGCAGCTTGTGAGACGACGACATCAGTCAAGTTGCAGTTACAGTGGTTTACGCAGGCCCAGTTTGCTGGTTACTTCGCTGCTGTTGATCAGGGCTTCTACGCCGCTCAGTGTCTTGACGTCAGCATCCTTGAAGGTGGCGTTGACATCGTGCCGCAACAGCAGCTCGCAGACGGCGCAGTTGATTTTGCTTTGTCATGGGTTCCGAAAGCTCTCGCAAGCCGCGAAGCTGGAGCAAACATCGTTGACATAGCGCAGATTTTCCAGCGTTCGGGCACCTTGCAGGTCTCTTTCAAGGACAAGGGCATCACATCGCCCGCAGACTTTGCTGGTAAGAACATCGGTAACTGGGGCTACGGCAACGAATTTGAAATCTTCGCCGCTTTGACCAAGGCCGGTCTCGATCCCGCTGCTGACGTCACACTCGTGCAGCAGTCGTTTGACATGGCAGCTCTGCTCGCTGGCGACATTGATGCCGCTGAAGCAATGACCTACAACGAATACGCACAGGTGTTGGAAGCAATTGACCCAGCCACTGGCAAGCAGTACACCGCTGATGACTTCAACGTTGTGAGCTACGAAGATGAGGGTGTCGGCATGTTGCAGGACGCCATCTGGGCTTCGGGTGAGCGTCTTGCTAGCGATGCTGTGTACAAGGACACCGCAACCAAGTTCGTTGCTGCCTCAATCCAGGGTTGGGCATTCTGCCGCGATGACCCTCAGGCTTGCGCCGACATCGTTGTTTCAAAGGGTTCAAAGCTTGGTGCATCACACCAGTTGTGGCAGATAAATGAAGTGAACAAGCTCATCTGGCCCGCCGCTGGCGGTGCTGGCATGATTGATGCCGACGCTTGGGACCGCACCGCAAAGCTTGCTCAGGAGACCAAGAACCTTGAAGGTTCAACCGTTCTTACTGCAGCACCTGATGCTGAGGCTTACACCAATGAGATCGTCACAGCCGCTCTCGCCATTCTTGATGGCCTGGATGTCGATACGAAGGGTTCAAGTTTCGCCCCGATTGACGTGACATTGAATGAAGGAGGAGCCTGATTAGTCAGGCGCTTCCTTCTGGAAGTGTGAATGGGCGGGTCGCGAAAGCGGCCCGCCCATTTCGCGCTACGCCATCTTTCATAGTGGCTGCAGCTCCGGTTGTCTTTGTGTTGCTGTGGAGCACTGGTTTCATTGTGGCGCGTTACGGAACGCGAGACGCGGGGCCACTGACATTTTTGTTTTTACGGATGGTGATCGCTGCTGGGGTTCTGTGGGCGATCGCTGTCGCAACGAATGCTCCAGCAATATCACCAACCCAAGTGAAGTGGGCCATGCTGACTGGCTTAGGAATGCACGCGATCTATCTAGGAGGCGTGTTCATTGCTTCCGATCTCGGTCTGCCGTCAGGACTATCTGCGCTCATCGCTGGTCTGCATCCAGTCGTCACCTCGGTCGGCGCACTCTTGTTATTGAGTGAGAAATTGCGACCCCAACAGTGGATCGGAGTTGGGTGTGGGCTTGGTGGCGTGGTCGCAGTTGTCATTGATCGTCTGAACGCAGGAGTCAGCGGAATCACCGCCGGGGCGATTGTGGCGATGGTTGTATCAGTCGTTGGAATGTCGGCAGGAACTTTGTTGCAGCGTTCCCGCGGTGGCACAATGCCTTTGATGCGCGGAACTGCCATTCAATACATGATCTCCGCTGCTGTTCTCGGTGTCGGTTCTGTGAGCATTGAGCGTTTTGAAGTGCGCTGGACGGCAAGATTTTGGTGGTCGCTGGTGTGGGCTGTTGTCGTACTTTCAATTACCGCAGTACTGATCATGCTGTGGTTACTGCAGCGTCAGGCCACGGTGAAAGTCAGCAGCCTGTTTTTCTTGACTCCAGCATTGAGCACTATCGAGGGCGCAGTGTTATTCGGCGAACGTTTGGGATTTTTAGCGGTTTTTGGTTTGCTGGCCGCTCTACTCGGGGTAGCACTCACGACGCGTCAGCCTGTGTAGTGCGCGTCAGCGAGACCGAGAACTTCGTCAAGAATGGCGATACCTGATCGCACGTCATTGTCACTGGTCGTCAAAGGTGGCACGACATGGATGCGATTGAAGTGGGCAAAAGGCCACAAACCTTGAGCCTTGCACGCACCAATCAATTCAGCCATCGGGGCCGCGGCGGGTCCGGCTGCATTGAACGGCACCAAAGGTTCACGTGTCTCGCGGTTTTTGACTAACTCAATCGCCCAAAAAACACCAATGCCACGAACATCTCCGACGCTCAGATGATTGGCTTTCAATTTTTCAAGTTCGGGTCCAATGACGGCGCATCCCAGATGGCGGGCATTGTCAATGATCCCTTCTTCTTCAAAAATATTGATACTGGCGACCGCTGAGGCACACGCCAATGGATGACCGCTATAGGTGAGCCCACCAGGGAACTGCCGCTCGCGGAAAGTGTCAGCAATGCGATCACTAATGATCACGCCGCCCAACGGCAAGTAACCAGAGTTCACACCTTTGGCAAAACAGATGAGATCAGGTGCGACTTTCCAGTTGTCAATAGCGAACCATTCCCCACATCGGCCAAATCCTGACATCACTTCATCAGCAATGAACACAATTCCGAATTCATCACAGATTTCACGCACGCCGGTCATGTACCCCGGCGGCGGAACCAGAATCCCGTTCGTACCAACGACACCTTCAAGCATGATCGCAGCAACAGTTTGTGGACCTTCAACCATCAACGTATCGCGCAGGTGTTGCAGTGCGCGTTGTGATTCTTCAATATCGCTCGTGCTGTGAAACGCAGAGCGATAGGGGTACGGGCCCCAGAACTTGACGACTCCTGGTAAACCGGGTTCACTCGGCCAACGGCGTGGATCACCAGTGAGTTGAATTGCTCCACCAGTTGCTCCGTGATAACTACGGTATGTTGTCAAAATTTTATGACGCCCAGTATGAAGTCGCGCCATGCGCAGTGCATTCTCTGTCGCCTCGGCCCCACCGTTGGTGAAAAAAACCATATTCAGATCACCAGGTGCACGCTCGGCAATCAGGCGTGCCGCTTCACTGCGCGCGTCGTTGGCGTGGAAAGGCGCAATCGTGCATAAGCGATCGGCTTGCTCCTTGATGGCTGCCACTAATTTTGGGTGCTGATGTCCAATATTGACATTGACTAATTGGCTCGAGAAGTCGAGGTACTTTTTGCCTGCTTCATCCCAAAAGTGGCTTCCTTCGGCTTTACTGACAACGATGGGGCTAATCAGACTTTGAGCGGACCAGGAATGAAAGACATGGGAACGATCATGCTTCAGTGCATCGGCGGGATTTGTGCGAAGTACGGACATAACCCAACACTATTGCGTAGACGTTGCAGTTCATAGATCCTTCGTTGTTGTCGGGTGATAAAGATGTCCTAGACCTGTGATGCTTGCTACGGTCAGAGGCATGGGCGAACATATTTCTTTCACATCAAACGGCGGAACGTGCGGGGGATACCTCGCCAACGGAGGTGGCCCTGGCGTCATCGTGATTCAGGAATGGTGGGGACTCGTTCCTCACATTCAAGATGTGACTGACCGCTTTGCCGCCGAGGGATTTACCGCTCTTGCCCCCGATTTGTATCACGGTGAATCATCAAGCGAACCGGATGGAGCTGGCAAGTTGATGATGGGACTGAACTTGGCTCAAGCTGCAAAGGATTTGTCAGGTGCAGTTGACTTTTTGTGCCAAACGACTGCTGGCGACAAGGTCGGTGTTGTCGGGTATTGCATGGGTGGAGGGCTGGCGATGGTCTTGGCTTCACAGCGTCCAGATGCAGTGGCGGCAGCGGCTCCGTACTACGGCGTCATTCCTTGGCCCTCGGCACAACCAGATTGGGGTCACATTCAAGCCAAGGTTGTCGGCGAATATGCAGAGCATGATGATTTTGCTCATCCAGAAACTGTGAGAGTTCTGCAAGCACAATTGCAATCACTGGGCAAAGATGCCACGCTCAATATTCACGCTGGATGTCAACATGGTTTCTTTAACGACGCTCGGCCAGACGTTTATGACGCACAGGCAGCCAGCGTCTCCTTTGCCCGCACTCTTGAACTATTTCGCGGCACTCTCTAGTTCAAGAGAGAGATTCAATAGCTTCTTGCACCGCTAAAACTCGACGGGCATTATCCACATGCAAGTTTTCAATCATGCGGCCATCAACGGTGATGACCCCGCGTCCTTCGGCCGTCGCTTCTTCAAAAGCAGCGATCACACGCTCGGCATAATCAACTTCATCAGCCGTCGGAGCCCAGACATCATTAGCGATCTCCACTTGTGATGGATGAATCAGCGTCTTGCCATCAAAACCCATCTGGGCACCCTGCAGACATTCATCACGGAAGGCATCGGAATCTTTAATGTCGTTGAAAACCCCGTCCAAGATAATTTTCCCAGCCTCACGTGCTGCCAGCAGAGCGGTCGCCAGATGGTGCATCAATGGCGCGCGACCACGAACTTGGGTGGCGCGGAGTTCCTTGGCGAGATCGTTTGTGCCCATCACCAAAGTTTGCACTCTTGGGTGAGCAGCAATCGCGCGGACATCAAAAATCGCTGTTGGGGTTTCAATCATTGCCCAGATTTTCATGGACCCAGGTGCGCCAGCCGTTGCTAGTGCTGAAGAAACCGCCTCCACCTCGCGCACTGAATTGATCTTTGGAATCACGACGGCCGAGACACCAGCCATGGCGGCAGCGGTTAAATCGTCAGCTCCCCACTGGGTCTCAAGACCATTGCAGCGAATAGTGATTTCTTTATTGCCATACTCGCCACTGCGTGCCGCAGCCACCGCATTACGTCGAGCATCGGGCTTAGCATCCGGGGAGACCGCATCTTCAAGGTCGAAGATCAAAGCGTCGGCAGGGATACTTTTAGCTTTGTCAAGGGCTCGCTCATTGGCGGCGGGCATATACAGAACCGAACGACGGGGTCGCATATTAGACATCAGATTTTCCTTGTTAAAAGCCGTATGAGGCGGCGAGTTCAGGATCACGTGCAGAAAGTTCGCGGGCTAATTGCACAATGACTCGACATTGTTTGACTGAAGCATCATCTTCCATCTTGCCGTCAAGCATGATTGCCCCAGTTCCATCGCCCATGGCTTCAATGACTCGGCTCGCATGTGCGACATCACTCGGTCGTGGGCTAAAAACGCGCCGCGCAATGTCAATCTGCACTGGGTGTAAAGACCAAGCACCCACGCAACCGAGTAGGTAGGCATTGCGGAATTGATCTTCACAGGCGAGAACATCTTTAATGTCACCGAACGGTCCATAGAAAGGCAAGATGCCGTGCATCACGCAGGCATCAACCATGCGTGCCAATGTGTAGTGCCAGAGATCTTGTTGATGAGTGGCCCGTGGAGTGTCAGGATTAGCTGTATCGGGGTCGTTGCGTACCAAATAATCAGGATGACCGCCACCAACGCGAGTGGTTTTCATTCGGCGATTGGCGGCCAAGTCTGCTGGTCCGAGTGAAAGACCTTGCATGCGTGGTGAAGCGCCACAGATTTCTTCAACGTTTGCCATGCCACGCGCTGTTTCTAAAATCGCGTGAACCATTAACGGCTTTTTCAGACCTGCCTTGGCTTCAAGCTGCGCCAGTAGGCGGTCAACGTAGTGAATATCTTCTGGCCCTTCAACTTTGGGAATCATGATGACATCAAATTTGTCGCCGACTTCTGTGACCAAGGTCGTGATGTCGTCAAGACCCCACGGTGAATCAAGACTGTTGACACGTGTCCACAATTGCGTTGTCCCCATCGGAACGGTCTGAGCAACTTTGACTAATCCAGCGCGGGCCGCTTCTTTATCTGAGGCAGGTACACCGTCTTCAAGGTTGCCGAGAATGATGTCCACCGTCGGCACGATGTC
>SYDZ01000227.1 GCA_005801025.1 Actinomycetota bacterium | reverse complement strand
GACAGGGGCGCCTCGGTATTTTTGGAATTCTTTTTGATTGGATTGCTGATGGGGCCGATCCTTTCGTTCTCGGAAAGGGTGATAATCGCTATCAGTTTGTGCACGCTGAAGACCTAGCCGAGATCTGTCTATTGGCAGGAACAACAAGTGATCCGAATATCTTTAATGCGGGAACAGATCGCTTTGGAACAATGCGTGAAGCGTTAGAACACTTATGCGCCTACGCCAAGACTGGGTCGCGTGTACGTTCACTGCCCGTTAGCCCCACGTCGTTAGCAATGCGCTTGGCGGCGGGACTGCACCTCGCCCCTTTTGCTCCATACCATTGGATTATGTATTCAAAATCAATGTGGTTTGATGTGGAACATGCCCACAGCCAACTTGGCTGGGCTCCTCGTTGGTCTAACGATGAAATGTTTCTGCAGAGTTTTGATTGGTTTGTCGCCAATCGTCAGGTGACTGACGATCTCGGTGCCTCTCAACATCGCCGTTCCGCAAAACAGGGACTCCTCAGCGTCGTCAAAAAAGGGACTCGGCTTTTACCGCGTTGACGAACGTTGCACGACCTGAGCGTGAAGAGGGCGCAACACGCCAGCAGCCAAGGCATCCCATGTCAGGGCCCGAGCCCGACTTTGGGCACGGGTTGACAGTTCATTACGCAACTTCTCATCAACAAGAATATCGGCGATGCGTTGACCCAAGAATTCAAGCGGAGCGAGGATTCCCGTCTCGTCATGCAACACAGAACAGCGATGCCCGCTGATATCACTGGCCACTGCGGGCGTACCACAGCCAGCGGCTTCAGTGAGCGTGAGCCCCCAACCTTCGGCCATTGAGGCACTCGTCATGACCCACGCTCGGCGATAATGCTCGCGTAATTCCTCACGCGACACTCGCCCAGCGAGAGTAACCCACGTGCGGGCATCATTGTGTTCAATCCATTGATTGATTTGTGGGCGCTGTGGTCCATCACCGACCAAGGTGAAAGAAAGATTCGGAACTCGTCTTCTGGCCATCGCTACTTGATCAAGGAGTTCTACGAAACGTTTGACTGGTGCTTGCCGGCCCACCGCAAGGACTGACGGATGATCAGTCTTAGTTCCACCTGGGCTAAAAAAAGCATCCACTCCAACGGGTCCCGTCGTCACGAGATTTGGCTTCCAACCCAATTTAATGAGTTCTTGTTGTGAGTCATCCGATGTCGTGACAGTTGGGGTGCGCCGATAGAAGGGTGGAGCAAACTTCGTTTCTAAGGCCCGCCCAAGTGCCGCCAGCGGAGCAGGAAAAATCTGATTCCACATCGGTCCGTGAATGTGATGAAGGATCAAAATACGCGGTTTACGACACCATAAGGGCGACATCCATGGCACCCCATTCCAGATCTCCACGAGAGCGTCATAAACCCCCATTCGACGCGTGAGTTCAGAACCCATAACTCGTGGGAAAACGGTCATCCGCCCACCGCGACGAACAACGTCGTAACCATTTCGTTGTGCGACTGCGGGAAAACCCGCAGCATGCGATGTTCGATGTAAAACCGAAAGACCAGCTTCTTGCCAACGCTTCATAAACTCATCGGCGTGATTTTCCGAACCGCCTGCTTCGTTGTCATCAAAATCACGCCACGCCAAAACATGCACCCGACGAGTACCGCGATTGAGCATTTCACCAGCCATCTCAATGAGGGAAAGATTCTCAGCGCAATCGGCGATCTCATTCATGGAAATAGATCAGCCCCGAGTGGAACTTCAAATACGGCACCTGGCACCCGGATCTCGCTATAACGCGCCACCTTGGTAAAAAGATCGTCGGGGATTTCGGTGAATAATAAGATTTGCATATGCCCATATTGAGAATCAAGCAATGTCACCCATTCTGGATGACCAAGGCTCAACATTTCTTTGTTGATCTGAATACGCAAATCGTCAGATTCAATACGCTCAGCATTTGAGCGAGGGTCAAAGAAAGCCAACTGCGCAGCATCATCACGCAGCGCAAAGGTAGCAATATTTTCTTGCCCAGTCACTAACCACAACACCGAGTCGGTCTCAGATTCATTCCGCACACGAAACGGGCGGGCTGCGGCGCTTGCCCACTGGTCAACAAAAAGGTGTTCACCACGACGCTCTAATTCAAGCAACAATCCGAATGCTGTGCCTCCTAACGCCGCTGGATCATGCCAGCGCAACAGGTAATCGGTTTGCCGACTCAGAACTTCAGTGAGCTGCGGAGCGAGACCACCTACCAATTTTGAATCGTTACGATACGGCGGCTTCGCCCCCACAGAGACGATTGCTGCACTGGCTGTTACGGCGATCGTGAGAGCGGCAAACAGCAACGCCATCAAGCGCTTGTCGTTGGCACTTCTCTTGGATCGACTGCCGATCGCACGCCACATTGACCAAATGGAGGCCACGAGCCACAACACAGCGAGAGCCCACATCCAGCGAATGACATAGTCATAAAAACGTCCGAAGATTCTTGCCGTTGACACTAAACCAATCAGGGTTGTCGCCAGCATCACAGATTGCAACGAGAGGACGAGTCGATCTCGGCGACGCAAGGCGAGCCACGCCCCGATAATGATGATCAGGGAAAATCCGGCAAAGCCAAGAAAATTCGGCGATTCATAGGGTGCCTTGCCGGGACCTGTCACAAATGGCCCAGCAAGATTGAATTCGCCAATCATCGCTTTCAGGGCTGCACGATATCCAACAGTGTCAGACGGTGGGTCTGTGAAGTGTTGCCAGAGGCGATGAAGGTTTCCCGGACCTGGTCTGAGTTGCTCGATCACAGGAGGCAACCACATCACCGCACCTATCAGCACTGACCACATCAGAGAATGACGCAAGGGGGCACAACTTCTTGGAGCAGCAGACCGATCTTCATAGATTCTCCACAACAAACTCAAAACCAAGAGGCCTAAGACAAGCGGAACATAGGAAATGTGCGTCTGCACACAGAAACTTCCGACCGCAATCGCCACTGGCAAACAACGGTGCACACCCAACACATGACCCCACATCAAGAGCACGAAAACAAAGAATGTAAACACTGGCACCCACACATTCCATGGTTCAAGAAAGAAACGAGGAGATAGAGAACGAATCATCACCGCCATCCCCAACGCCAGAATTATGGCCAAGGCCTGACCACCAAATTTCTTCGCCAGATGCAGAGCAGCCACAATGCCAAGCACATGGACGACCAACAATGAAACCAAAACCCCAAAACTTGT
>SYDZ01000226.1 GCA_005801025.1 Actinomycetota bacterium | reverse complement strand
GAAGACCAAGACGCGGTCGCACCTTTATGCGGATATCGCAATGCAGATGATCTAGTGGCAGCGTTATCCAACGCTGCTCGCGCCGTCGCATGGGTCGGCGATGAAGTATGGGCCCGCATCGCTTCCGCTAAAACAAAGTCAATCCCCGATCAACACCTTGCGCCAGGTGTCATTTTGCATGATGGAGAGATTCACCTTGATGAAACGGTGGACCCCTCAAGTGATCCGACACTTCTTTTACGTGTAGCCACTGCAGCAGCGAGACATAAAACGCGCATTGATCGACCGACTTTGGATCGTCTCGCAGAGTATTCGGCTCCCATGCCATCTCCATGGCCCGTTGGGGCAATTGATGACTTTGTTGGACTTTTATTAACTGGTCACGACGCGATTCCAGTTTTGGAAGCCCTTGATCAGCGTGGACTGTGGGTCAAAGTACTTCCCGAGTGGGCACCTAATCGGAGTAAACCGCAACGCAACGCATATCACCGCTTCACGGTGGATCGTCATTTGTGGGAGGCCACTGCCAATGCTGCTAGTTGGGCTGATCGTGTGGCGCGGCCTGACTTGTTGGTACTCGGCGCTCTCTTCCATGACATTGGCAAGGGATACCCTGGCGATCACACTGAAGTTGGTGTCGTGATGGTTGAGCGAATGGGTCCACGTCTTGGGCTGAACAGCGATGACACGCAGATCTTATGTTCAATGGTCAAAAACCATTTGTTGTTACCCGATGTCGCAACACGTCGTGATCTCGCTGACAGCGCCACGATCATGATGGTCGCCGAGGAAGTGAAAACTTCTTTGGTGCTTGATTTACTTCATGGTTTGACTGAAGCCGACAGTCTGGCGACAGGAACTTCGGCGTGGGGATCTTGGAAAGCTGAACTAGTCAATGATTTAGTGCGACGCGTACATCTGGTACTTGGAGGCGCTGGTGTTGAAGATGCACAGTGGCGTTTATTCCCTGACGCAGAAGTTCTTGAAATGATGGCTGGTGGTGTTGTGACCTTCGGTGTTTCTGATGATTCAGTGACGGTTGTCAGTCCTGACCGCCCAGGAACATTTAGTCGTGTGGCAGGAGTTTTGGCACTTCATGGTCTCAGCGTTTTGGGCGCGCAGGCACATTCTGATGAACAAGGTATGGCTGCTTCGCAATTTCGAGTTGTTGTACCAGCGCACGGCCCCATTGAGTGGGCGCCAGTAATCACAAATCTCACGCGAGCCTTGAATGGTGAATTGGCTCTTGAGTCGCGTCTTGCTGAACGTGCCAAAACATATCGGCGTAAACGTCGTTCTGCTGGAGAATTGGCTCCAGCGCGGGTGACATTTTTTGATGAGGCTTCCTCTAATGCAACCGTCATTGAAGTACGTGCTCCTGACCAGCACGGTATTTTGCATCGTGTCACTAAAGCCATGGCAGATGTCGGACTGGATATTCGACATGCCACAGTGCAGACTATTGGTGACGAAGTAGTTGATGCTTTTTATGTGCAGACTGCTTCGGGCGCAAAACTCACTGATCAATTTCATCGTCAAGAAGTTGAACGAGCAATTCTTTTCACTTTGTCAGTTTGATGCGATAGTTTCTTGACATGAGTGATGCCAATCCATCCGACTTCACACGTGATTTAGTCCGCTGGAGTGAAGCCCTCGCGGGTATCGCTCGCACTGGCATTGGCTTCACACAAAACCTGTATGAGCGTGAACGTTATGAAGAAGTTCTTCACGTGGCCGCTGATATCAAAGCCGCCGCCGATGAGGCCCTTGAGGTTCGTCGTGAACAGGACCACTTTGTGCAGGAATGGATGGAGTCGGTTGGTGAAGGCGTACCAGGCTATGTCACTCCAAAAATCGCAGTTGGGGCGATTGTCGGAAATGATGCCGGTGAAATTTTGTTAGTCCGTCGTCCAGATTCAGGAGTTTGGCTCTACCCAACTGGTTGGGCTGACGTGGGTTACTCGGCGAGTGAAGTGGCGATGAAAGAAGTGCATGAAGAAACTGGCATTGAGTGTGAACCAGTGCAGTTACTCGGCGTTGTCGATGGTCAGCGAATGGGCTTCAGTCGATTTGGAATGTACATGCTGTTATTTCACTGCCGTCCCGTTGGGGGTTCATTGCAAGGCCATTCACTTGAGACGAGTGGCGTTGGATGGTTCGCCGCTGATGCGCTACCAGACCCAACTGCTGGAGCAGATTGGTGGGGGCCGATGGCATTTGCAGCAATCAACGGTCAATCAGGTGTCGCTAGCTTTGACGCGCCCCGCGATCCCGTGTGGCGAAAAACTTGATCTAGTCCTCAGACTGACTGCGTAAGAAGCGTTCAACTTCTTCCATCAAAGCATCGCTGTCCACCGGCTCATCGGGGAGCGGACCGCTCATCGGTGGAGCGTCGTCCATGCCATCAAAGCGCAATTGATCTGGGGAAACAGCAAAGAGGGTGTCATCGTCATCGTCGTACTCATCTTCATCTTCGTCGTAATCATCGTCATCGCCAGAATTTTCCAAACGTTCGATGTAACGGCTCATTGATGGATCACTACTAATGATCTCGTCAATTTGTTCTTCATAAACTTCAGATTGAGCGTCGAGTTGCGTGGTCGGTGAGTCGCAACCAACAATTTCTGCCAAGCGTTCAATCAGGGCTGCTGCAGCCTTGGGTGACGGCACTTGAGCGGCATAGGCAGGCACAGCTGCCCACAGCGAAGCCGTTGAAAAGCCAGCTTCATGTGCAGCATCGTTGAGAACACCAACGATGCCGGTCGGTCCTTCGTAACGACTACGCTGTAAATCGTGAAGGTCGATCAAGTTTTGATCAGTCGCAGTACCAAGAACTTGAGTGCTACGTCGATGAGGGACATCGGCGAGGAGAGCCCCAAGGGAAACAAATGACGATGCCTTGTATTCCTCGGCGACACCAATGATTTGTTGACAGAACAATTTCCATCGCAGAGCTGGTTCGGGACCGAGCACCAAGATGAGGTCCACATCACCACTAGTGACACTCCACAAACTCACAGTGGGCCACACGATGTGTCGAGCCGAATCATTGTCGAGCCTGACAAGTGGACGGATTGTTGCGAAGTCAGTGAACTCCTCTGGATTAATTTCAGCGAGAGGTGCCGCTCCCATGGTTTCAACAAGATGTTTAACAGCGGTGCTGGCCGCATCGGCGGCATCATTCCAACCGGTGAAGGCGGCGATGACGTGGGGGCGACTCAACTCCGGTCGACGGATCCAACGGATGTGTTCGAGATCAGCCATTGCTCTGCACGCTATCGCCCAAAACTCATGGCGTATTGCTCATCGTCACACCAGTTTTGGCAGATTTCTACAGTTGTGGTCGGACAATGAATTGTAGGAAACCGCCGTCGCCTGAAACCTCAGTCACCAGACTGCTGTCGTACACATCGTTCGGACCCTGCATCAGGTCATTTTCTGTGGCGCCAGGTGCGGTGGTCACCAAAGTCCAGGCTTGACGCTTGTAAGTGAGGTTTTGTGGGTGTAAACGGTGGGCTTCTTTCCACCAAGAAACGGCTGCATCTTGACTCACGGATTTGCGCAGGTAATCACCTAATTCGAAGCAGGCAGTTGCACGGGCTTCATTATCGGATCGAGGCTGGCTGCGATTGACAACTTCATCGGCGCTCAGAGCGAAGGGTGAAGATGCGCCGTTTTTTACCCAATCAATAATGGCTGCCCGATAGGCCTCGGCATCGTCGGGAATGTCCTTGACGGCATGGAGCATTTTCTCCAAAGCTTCAGGGAGTCCTTCTGGTATTTCCATATCGCGCATTGGGTTGCGTTCAATGGAAGCACCTTCCGCTGGACGTACTAAAACGCCGTCTTCGTTGATCCATACTGCCATCGGAATATTGGTGAAACCAAAAAGTGGATTCGTAGCGTGCAAGGTATCAACAACACTTGGGTGAGTTGCTTGACCAAGTTCATGCCACGGCCGTGCATGTTCAGCGTTGATGTCAAGAGCGACAGTGACGACGGTTGCGCCGTATTGTGCGATTTCCAAGTTCAGTGCTTGCCACCCGGGCAAGCTTGAGCGACAGCCTCAATAACTGGACCAGGCAACAAGAATTACCTTTTTACCTCGCAACGATGAGAGGCGAAATGGGGAACCATCAAAGTTCATCAATTCAGGATCGGCAGCGACAGCAGTATTCAGCGATTTTCCACTGAGAGTCGCAGGGCCCAGTGACCACACACCATGATCGGCATCCTCAACAAGCGGCATACCTAATCGATCAGCGGCAATGGCCACATCCAGTGAACCGTCGGCGCTCAGGGCTCCAGGCGCCGGAACGCAGATCTCGCCTCGACACAGACCTTCAGGCTTGGGCTCCCAGCCAGTGGCTTGAGCGAATTCGCGAGTAGTTGTTCGAAGCTCGGTAAGGATCACAGTGTCAGTCTGCCACGAGATAGCGCTTGGCTTACGACTTTGCCGCTGCTTCGGCAAGTTCGTGTGGTCCCGATCCTGGGTAACCCTTGAAGTTGCGAACAAACTGCGACCATGGAGTCAGCATGGCGATGAGGTGATCGAAATCATCGCCGATCTTGTTGATCACAGCACGCATTTGTTCATCGGTACGGACTTCGACCTGTTCGCGTAGCTCGCGCCCCAGTTGTGTGAACGCGCCGTCATTGATGAGGCCACGCTCCTCAAGGCGATCTATGGCTGCGCTGTAATCATCTTCACTCCAGGCGCGAGTGCGGCTATACGACTTGAGTGGAAGACCCCAAAATAGTTCAGTGAGTAATCCGATTTCGGTGGCGTCGAGACCTGCAGAAATCCACGCCGCAGTATGCGAGTCGCCACGATATTCGCGCAACATGTCTCCAAAGTGCCAGACAGCACCGAGGTCAGTCTCGGGAATGGTTTGGCTGAGCGTTCCAGCAAAGAGCGGACGACCTTCGGGGCGTAAAACACTCACGGCACGTTCCAAGATTCGTTGCGCCCGATTGACTCCACCTGGTTTGGCCCCGAGAATGCGTTCTAGTTGTCCGATTGCGCCGTCGCGTCGCGCAGCACACATGGTTGCCGCATCTGTGATTTGCCAGCCAGCGGTGACGGCAGGGATGACAACTTGAGGATTGAAAACTGCGAAGGCTGCGGCCACAACCTCACCAGGGACCTGACCCATGAGCGAACCACGGCTGGTGAAATAAGCAACACTTTGCGGGAGTGCGACACCATTCATATCGCCCGGGCTGGGCTCAAAGCCGAGAGCCACGTAGTTGGCGTGGCATTCTGGCGAAAAATAGACCTGCCCGATGAGTGGTTCGAGTGCACCGCCGAGTGCACGAGCCTTTGTTGAGAGTTCACGTGAATCCATGGGCTTACCGTAGAACGCAAGCAACCTAGACTCATTACCGTGAGCGTTCAGATTGAAATATGTGAAGTAGTGGGTGATGACGTTGTGCAGGCATTTGAGATGCTGATTCCGCAACTGTCGAAGTCGAACCCTCCTCCGAGTCGCTCAGAGTTAGAGGCATTAGTGACGTCTGAGGCTTCGACATTGTTCTTGGCGAAACTTGATGGACAAATTGTCGGTTCGCTAACTCTTGCGATCTTTCGTATTCCGACCGGGGTGCGGGCATGGATCGAAGATGTTGTGGTTGAGGATTCGGCTCGCGGTCATGGTGCAGGCGAAGCCCTCAATCGGGCAGCGCTTGATTGTGCAAAAGCCAATGGCGCAGTCACGGTTGACTTAACCTCACGTCCGTCACGTGAGGCTGCAAATCGTTTGTATCGGCGACTCGGTTTTACACTGCGCGAAACAAATGTTTACCGCCACAACCTGTAGATAAACTTTCAGGGAAACTTCAGCCCAAGAGCCTCGTGGGTGTCGGCACCAGCAAGTGCGTCCGCTGTGAGATTTTCTGAATACTGAAAGTTCATGACGGCGCGCATTGTGTTCGGTCCATATTCTCCGTCAGCACTGTCATCAAGAAAACCCTTATTGATCAGCGCGGTCTGAAGAGTCTTAACTCGGTTTCCGATATCGCCAAACTTGAGTTGTCCTTGGGCTTTTTCAGGATGGTACGCCTTGTCTGTTTCATCGCAGGGATAACCAGCAAGAATGATCTGCAGTGAAGTCAAGGCATCCGTTTGCGGTGATTGTCCGTAGGAGTCATCCATTGAATAACAGTAAACATACAAAGCCTCGGCCGATTTCCACACTCCATCCTCGGCGTGAAACGGAGTGACACCTTCACATTCTCCACACGGCTCGTAGTAGGTGATCATCCAGTCGCCCAAGCATTCCAAGAGAACAAGTCCAGTTGTGTCTTCATCGGGGGCTAGGGCAGTGAGATCACATTCGGGTTGTGGTACCGACGGAACAACAGTTGACGGAGTCACGACCGTTGTAGTTTGATTTTCAGTTGTAGGTGTTTCATCGGGACTCGTCGTTGACACGGTGACCGTGCTGTCGCTGAGCGCTGGCAAATCTTCAGTATTTGAGTCGCCACCGACTGAACATGCTGTCAGCAGTGAAGTGATCAGAAGTACGCCAATTCTGATTTTCATCGTGGTTCCTCGGTTAGTCTTTGTTGCGACTCTAACAACAAAAAGAGTAAGAGATTCCTGATGTCAAAGCGGATAGGCGCCATCCGTCGGCAAAAACCAAGGATGTGCTGACTGGAATTGGAATTACCCAGCGCTTCTTGCGAGACTAGTCAGGTTGAGTAGCGAAAAAAGGCGAAGTCACCATGGCCCATGATGAGATCTACACGGAGAATCTTTCAATTGATCAATTGAGAGAGAAATATCAAGCCGAGCGGCAGAAACGGCTTCGCTCTGATGGAGTAGCGCAATACAAAGAACTAGTTGGTGACTACGCAGAATTTGATCGTGACCCATACGTGGAACCAGGTTTTACTCGTGACGCTGTCATTGAAGAGGTTGATGTCGTTATCGTCGGCGGTGGTTTTGGGGGAATGATCGCTGCGGTCAATCTGACCAAGGCGGGGATCACTCATTTCCGCATCGTCGAGAAGGGTGGCGACTTCGGTGGCACATGGTATTGGAATCGCTATCCCAATGCAGCCTGCGACGTTGAGTCCTATGTGTATTTACCTCTGCTGGAGGAGACCGGCTACATGCCGACCGAAAAGTATGCCAAGGCTCCCGAGATTTTTGCCTATTGTCAACTTCTTGGTCGGACATTTGATCTGTATCGCGCCGCTCTTTTTCAGACAGAGATCGTTGACATGCGATGGGATGAGAATCTCAAACGATGGCGAGTCACAACATCGCGTGCAGATGATATTTCCGCGAAGTTCATTGTGATCGCTGGTGGCGTATTGCATAAGGCCAAACTTCCAGGCATCCCTGGTATTGAGACTTTTTCTGGTCGGGCATTTCACACCAGTCGCTGGGATTACAGCTATACCGGCGGTAGTTCACAGGGGTTGAT
>SYDZ01000225.1 GCA_005801025.1 Actinomycetota bacterium | reverse complement strand
TAGAAATTAATGTGTTCATGCCAGTGGCGCTTCATCTGGAGCACAGAGGCTGAGGTGTTCTGCACCCGCAGCGTCTCAAACGGCACTTCGATGAATAGAGCGGTCGCATCGGTCATAAACTCTTTGATTTCCGCCAATACGGTTGACGGGTGTGGGACATGTTCTAATGCATTGCAACACGTAATCAAGTCAAATGACTTGGATCGTAGACGGTGCTTATCGGATACAGATGCACCTTCGTGGTCTAGCTTCTCGCTGATGTCGTAGATATTGACTTCGGCGACTACATCTTTGAAGGGCGTGTTAATCCCGGTGTCCCCACCCCAGTCCAAAATTGACTGCGGCCTCCCAACAAATTTGGTCAAGAAATCTTCAGTCTCTCTGAGATAGACGAGTGGTTGAGCCAGCTCTTGATTCCGCGACGCGTATCCTGGTTCGTAAAAATCGCGAAGCTTGGTGTACTCTGCTCCCCGATAGTTGTGATATAGGCGACTCATCTCTTCGTCAGAAAAACGGATGTCCATGAAAAGCAATTCGCACTCTTCGCAATAGAGCGAATTGCAGAGCGCGTAGGCCATTCCCGACGAAATGGTTTTGAGACCCCAATGCTCTTCAATCTGTGTTGGTTGCCATCCAAAGACGCGGTGGGAGATGAAGGGCATCATGATGGCCGACGACGAACGCAGAGAGGTACTTCCGCAGCATACGCAGTGTCCGGCAATGCGCTCGCCGGAAAAAACAGTCAGATCCTTTGGCGCATCCATATTCTTTATCCCCAGCCGAACCTCTGCAAATTCCATTACGCGTAATCCTTTACGCCATGCTCCCAGCCAAGAAGTCGTTTCAGTTGCGGCGAAAAGCGCACAGAAGTGTTGGTGTTGAAATAAAGATAGGGGTTCTCCTCCATGCAGACTTCACGGAAGAAGCTTGCCGCATAGGCGGCAAGCAACGCGGCCCGATTGCCCGATGACCGATTGGCCCCACTGCGATGCCAGAGATGACCATGCCAGAACACCAAAGAACCCTTGGGAGCGCACATCTGTATGGTCTTTAATCCATGGCCTTCTGCTTCAGCCTTATTGGGTTTGCGCAGCAACTTGTGGCTGCCTGGAATAATTTCCGTGGCACCGTTTTCCTCGGTGTAGTCTTGGATCACATAGTTGGAATTGGAGCGAATGATCCATGATGGCAATGGGTCTGGGACGTTGGCGTCGACGTGCCAGATTTGCGGCTCAGCACCAGGCTGAAGAAGATTGCCGTGAAAACTCGTAAGGTAGTACTTGTCATGATACGTCGCCCTGAAAAACATGTGCGACATAACCTGATCACAAATGGGGTGCAAAAGCAGATCACGGAATAACTCGTCTTTGCCCAGCAGCTGATAAACACGCTGCATGCGGCCACTTCCATAGAAATAGCCGCCCCTCTGGGACCCGGCTTCAAAACGTGCCAAGGCATTCAGCCGGTCACCCAAGTGGTCGCAAAGGTCAAGAGGCAAGGCATTTTTGACAACTAAATAGCCATGATCCTCGAGAAACATCCAATCAGTTTCGGTGAGCACTGGCATCCGATGGCCGCGAAAAATTGATGGCAAATCAGTGGCCATAAGGGCCCCCAATTGATCCTGAACAAAACTATCAAGTAATTGCTCGATTGACGCTGGCAGTTCTAGTTTCCTAGCGGCGCTTTCAATTTGAGACCGAGTGGATAGAAGTTCGGACTCTTCGGGCATTAAGGGCAAGCTGAGCGCGTCCAAAAAGAATCGGTTGGACCGAAACTCCAATAAACCGGCTTCCAAGTTCAGTCCGAGAAAACGAAACCCCACCCAAGTTTTGGTCGCAGCGGACGCCGGTGTCGTCGGCATCAAAAAGGAATGAACAACCTCACTAAGCGGCGAGCTGCGAACGTTTGATTGCTGCAACCCATCAGTAAAATCTTTGAGTTGCGAGTAGGTTCGACGGTGACGGCTAGTCTCGTCGGTCATAATCTGCCCCTGGAAATTATCCTTCTGACTTTACCATGGTTCTCAAGCCAAAATTCAAGACTCGTCACTCATTGGCAAGGTGGATTATCAAGATATGGCTTCTGTGCGCAGTTCGCTGATGGCCACCGAAATTCCCCTGTCTGTGGCCACCTCAGACTGCCCCATGAACACTGGAGTTCGACCCGAAACTTTGTTAAGTGCTTGATTCGTATGGATCACTATCTCAAGTTGCCGTACAGCAGGCTCAGGGTGTCTGGATGGGGGGTTCTGACCTTCAGTGCGGCCAGCATGGAGGCCTGGTCGCGGTTGATGGTGGAGATACCAGTGATCGGCACCCCTTGGTTGATCGAGACGCTTTAGCGCTGAATCCACCACAGTTGTACCAGGACAGCCTCGGGCGATGCACTGTGGCCGGCAGCCTTGAGGCGCTGGTCATCACGCGGTGCAGGATCAAGGCTATGAAGCAGATGCTGGCATGAGCGCGAATGCGCTCGGGCAACCGATGGAACACTGGCGCAATCTCGATCTCGGACTTAAGCACCTTGAAGCCCCTCTCGATGTCGGCCAGGCTCTTGTAGCGATTCACGATATCGACGGGCTTGAAGTCCGCCATATTCGTGACCAACAGCAGCTTGCCATCCATCATCTGCGCACGGGCCAGGGCCTGGGCGTCGATGTCGTAGGTGAAGAGGTCGGACTTCAGATCGACCTTGATGATCTTGGACAGATGGGTCTCGGCCACCTCGTGGAAGAAGCGGGCCTTGGCGCCCGAGTCACTGAGCTTGCGGCCTCGATGAACTTCGCCGGCATCTTGCCCATCAAGCTTACCCACCATGTGCACGGCGCGCGCCTCAAGCGCGGCAATGCGCGTGGCGCGCCACTTGATCTGACTTTCATCCTTGCCGACACCGCGCCTGATCACGCCTTCCATGGTATCACCAGCAACGCGGCCCTCGAAATAGAGATTGGTCTCTATCGGGCCGCTGTCATCGACGATCACG
>SYDZ01000224.1 GCA_005801025.1 Actinomycetota bacterium | reverse complement strand
GGGGCGATCATTCGCCAAGGTGCAGTCGTTCACGGTTCGATCGTGATGGGTGAAGTCGGAAATGGAGCCGTGGTCACTGACACCATAGTGGGTGCAACGGGCAACGTCGTTCCAGGTGCCACACTTGTGCATGCCCTTGTTCCCGATCCAACTTTGCTCTAGGGCGCGAAAATGACTCCGCCTGCGGGCGTATCTGATCACATGACTGTGATGGTCGTGGGTGGTGCTGGATTTCTTGGTTCTCATGTGGTGGATCGTTTCTTGGCTGATGGAGCAAGTGTCGATGTAGTTGACGATCTCTCAACTGGATCGTTATCAAATTTGTCGTCTGCCCGTTCTTCGGCAACTGAGGGGGCATTACGAATCCACACTGTGGATGCGACTATTGCCGAGTTTGCTGAGATCGTTCGCTCAACGCGGCCCGATGTTTTGTTCGTCAGTGCGCTGTTAACTGGGAGTTCTGCTGAAGGTGCATCTGCTGTCAAATCTTTTGCGCTGGCCGCTTCAGTTCTGAACGCCGCATTGAAGGCGCGAGTCGGCAAAGTTGTTGTGACGCTTCCTGCAGCAGTGCTGTACGGCGAGGTGGCCGCCCGCGACTTGCCGATCAAAGAAGATAGACAGCGTCATCCAGTTGGCATCAACGGGGTCGTAGCATTGGCGATCATTGAACTTCTTGAAATGTATCGTCGTGATCAAGTAATTGAATTTACGATTTTAGCCTTAGCGACTATTTACGGTCCGCGCCAGAAGCCGCAAAATAATGTTGTCTCGCGATTTATTCAGGCACATCATTCCTCGGAGTCGCCAGTGATCCATGGTGATGGAAAACAAACTCGAGATTTTTTGTATGTTGACGATGCTGTTGACGCGGCATCTCGGGCCTGTACAAAGGGCGATGGTTTATTGCTTCATGTGGGGAGTGGGCAACAGACAAGCATCAAAGATCTGTGGGAATTGATCGGTGAAAACTCACCGGCGACGCTGGATGCCAAAGCGAATCGTGGGGTGCAACGAATGTCCCTCTCGGGATCGCGTGCCAGATTGCATCTTGGGTGGACACCTTGGACAAGTCTCGGCGATGGTTTGAGTGTGACCTCTCAAGCGGCATCACGGCCATAACTTTCAGCGAAAGAGGTCCTCTTGGGGTGGCCGAACAATTTCGCTCATTGAGGATTCTCGCATCCACATCGGATCTAAGCCGCGAACCACTGCCACTGGAACTCCGTTAGATTTCCCCATCACTAATTCGGCAGCGCACGCAACTTCGTCAGCGATGCACACCTCGGTCACTTGCATCATGCGTCCGAGGGCATCTGGTGTGCCACGTAGATCTAATACCGCAGCAACTCCAGCGACACCAATGGCCACATCGGTGAGTCCTTTGCGCCATGGGCGACCAAAAGTGTCCGAGACAATGATCCCGACGGAGACCCCAAGTTGTGCGCCAATGATGTCACGTATTCGGCGTGCTGAACGATCACTATCTACGGGCAATAACGCAGCCCACCCGCGTTCAACGTTTGAGAGGTCGATCCCACTGTTGGCGCAGATGAAACCGTGTTGGGTTTGCGTAATGATCAGGTCACCTCGTCGGCGTACGACGCGGACGCCTTCTTGTTCAACCAAAACTTTGTGTGAAAGCGGATCATCGGGGTCAATCTGGACCATGCGTCCCTCAGCTTTGGAGACAATTTTTTGAGTGACCACAAGGACATCACCATCTTGTAGCGGTCCATTCGGGGCGTTTCGACAGGCCTCAACAATGACATCGCCAAGTTGGTCCCCCGGAACAATCTCCCCGATACCCGTGACCGCCCAGGCGCTGATTCTTTGTTGAGTTGATTCTTGACTCATGACGTTCTCCTTAATGAACCGCGCCGAGTACGACGCGGGCGAGGGATTGAGTGATCTCTGGTGTTCGCATGATGGTGTCGGTGACGAGACATCGTAAACCCTCGCGTTCCACAGCAGTTTGTAGATGGGCATCTTGTTTGTCAATGACAAGGGTCGCACATATCGGAGCGTAGAGTCTGGCCACGCCGACAACGGATGCTTCATGCCCGAGTTCAGTCAACATCCGATCAGCGGGGCCTTTTAAGGCCGCTCCGGCGACGATGGGAGATATCGCCACAACGTGACTACGCATTGCCGTCAGTGTCGAATCAACATCGCCAAGAGCGCGAATCGGCCCGAGTGAAACGATGGGGTTAGAGGGAGCGATGATGACGACCTCTGAATCACGCAGGGCGGATAAAAATGTCGGCTGAGCATTTTTTGCTCCGATGAATTCGACGCGTGTGACGGGAACAGCGTGATGACGTTTCACAAAATATTCCTGAAACGAGACTCGCAATGCAGAGCCATCGTCAACGATGTCCACCATTGTTGACACAGGATCGTCAGACATGGGCATCATCTTCATCGTGATGCCCCAGGCTTGGGCAATCTCGGCCGTGACTTCGCTGAGGGTCGCTCCCTCAGCGAGGCGTGCGGTGCGGTAGAGATGTGTCGCCAAGTCACGGTCGCCAAGATTGAACCAAGTTTCCGCCGCGCTAGAGGCATCAGGCTTGACTGCCTTGTAGCGCGCGAGGGATTCCATCGCAATCCAGGACTCATGTGCTAAACCCCAGCCTCTCTGCGGGTCAATGGCGGCCGCAACGGTGTAGGTCACGGTGTCTAAGTCAGGCGAAATACGCAGACCGTGCATCATCGTGTCATCGCCAGTATTGACCACGACGGTGATGTCTTGGGGGTCCACTTCAAGAACGAGACCGCGTAAAAAGCGGGCTGCGCCGACCCCACCAGCGAGAACTGTGATCATTTTTGACCTATTGAGAAGTACGCCATCAGTCCGAGCGTAGGTCCTGAGCCGTAGTATGAGCCATCTCAGTTGATCTCTCCAGGAGTGTTTTATGCCCCGAGCCTTTATCACTGGCGTTACTGGCCAAGACGGTCAGCACATGGCCGAGTTTTTACACAGCAAGGGATATGAGGTCTTTGGCATGGTCAAGGGTCAAAATAACCCTAAAGAGCAGATCATTCGTGAAGAGTTTCCCTACGTCAATATCGTGCCCGGAGATTTGGCAGATCTACCATCGCTCGTCAAAGCCCTCGAAGTGGCCCAGCCAGATGAGGTCTACAACTTGGCCGCCATTTCCTTCGTCGCGCTGTCATGGAATCAGGCTGAACTGACAGCCAATCTGACGGGCACTGGTGTTTTACGTATGTTGGAGGCTGTGCGTATGGTCGGTGGTCAGACCGATAATACGATTCGCTTTTATCAGGCTTCGTC
>SYDZ01000223.1 GCA_005801025.1 Actinomycetota bacterium | reverse complement strand
GGTCCAGCAACGGACATTGATTGAGGGCGCAATTCTGGCGGGCTTAATTCAAGCACCGTCAAATTACGATCCGATTCGTAGACCTCAACAAAGTCGCCGCCGTTTTGCTGAGGTGCTTGATGCGCTCGTGGACGTTGGCCTGACGACAGCGACTGAGGCTGAAGCGATTACGGTGTGCCTTGATCCGACTTCGCTAGCAGCCGAGAGTGCGCAGTGTAAAGGAAGTTGGCAAATCCCCGAAGTTGTGCGCACGATCACGGAAAAAGAGATCACTCGTACGCACTTCAGCGAGGAAGTGAAGTCGTACCTCTTAAACAAGAGCAACATTCTCGGTGAGACATATCAAGAAAGGTATAACAAGCTTTTTCGTGGTGGCCTGAAGATTTACACGACCCTTGATCCCGTGGCGCAGACAGGTGCTGAGGCGGCTGCTACTCAGTTGCCGGTCAACTCAGCAGGTATTGAAACGGCGATCGTCACATTGGACAGCAAGACCGGCGCCGTGCGAGCGATGGTGGGCGGCAAGCCTTTTGTGGCTGGTCGCCGTGAAGTCAACATGGCTCTTGGAACTCGGCAAACTGGTTCCAGTATCAAGATGTTTATTCTCGCTGCCGCAGTACAAGCAGGCGTGCAAAACGATGACCTCATTGATGGGGCGATTCCCTGTCCACTTCCTAACCCAGATGATCCTGAGAATGTTTTTGAGATTACTGACGGTGTCAGTCGACGACTCGGACCGCTTGAAGAGATGACGTGGTATTCGATCAACTGCGCGTACGCCCGCTTGTCGCAAATAGTTGGTCTCGATCGAGTCGTTGACACCACCTATCGCATGGCTAAGAACTTGTATTTGTATCCCGAAAGAAATCCTGCTGAACGCGATCCGTTGCGTCCGTATGCATCTTTTGCTACTGGGGCAAATGAAATGAGTCCGTTGGATATGGCCTCGGGTGCTCAGACTTTGGCGAATAACGGAATACATATGCAGCCCTACTATGTTGAGAGGATTGAAGGCCCACAAGGCACCGTGTATCAACACCAAGACGATGGTGTAGCAGTTCTGACCGCCGAGGCAGCGGTCAAGACAACGAGTATTTTGTCAGGCGTGCTGATCTCGGGTACGGCGCGACGTAGTCAACTTGATGGTCGCGTGGCCGCAGGAAAAACTGGAACGCAAGATAACAACACCAACTCTTGGATGGTGGGGTACACCCCCGATTTAGTCACCGCAGTGTGGGTCGGTCATCCAGATTTGTATTTGCCGATGAACAACATTAAAGAGTTTGTTGCCGTGGGTGTACCAAGAGTTCAAGGCGGTACTTTCCCGGCGCGCATCTGGAAAGCAACTATGGATGCGGCCCATGCGGGTCGGCCGAGCAGTGTCTTTGCCACACCAGCCTCCAATCCCCGTTTGGGCATGCGTTTGTATCTACCGGGCACGGACTGTTTAAGTTCGGCGACTACTGCTCCACCGTCAACCTTTGCGCCCCCCGTGACGGTGCCCTCGGTTGATTCCACCGATCCCTCTGGCTCTACTGTGCCGCCCACGACGACGACCACGACAACAACTTTGCCGCCCACGACGACAACCTCAACGACCTTGGTCCCGCCAAAGCCTGGAACGATCACCGATCTGAACACCACCGTTCCTCGTGGTCAGATTGACCCGACCTGGCCGGTGCCAACTATTGATCCAACTGTGTACACAGTGGCTGCTTGTCCGAGTTAGGGCGTACAGTCGGGGCTATGGATGTCAAGGCGCTCTACGAATTGCAGAAAGTAGATACGGCTATTGAGCAGGGCACAGTGGCTTTGGAGAAATTGCCTGAGCGTTCACAACTGCAAACTGCTATCGCTGATCTCGCTGGCATTCGTCGCCGTCGTGGCGAGATGAGAGCACAACAGCAAGCCATGGAGACCGAACTGACAGCCATTGAAAAAGCTTCGGCAAGTATCGATACCCATCACGCGAAACTTGAGCGACAAATGAAAACAATCATTGCTGCCCGCGAAGCCGAAGCATTACAACACGAAATGCAGACCCTTGAAACTCAACGCAACGAACTTGATGATCGCGGTTTGTTGTTACTTGAAGCCAGTGCCGCCACAGATGACGAACTCCGCCAATTGGTCGCAGCCGAAGCTGACGCCGTGAGCAATGAATCGCTTGCCAGTGCGGCACTCGCTAGCGCCGCTGAAAGTAAGTCGGCAGAGATTGATGTCTTGCGAGAGCAACGACTTGTCGTCGTATCGACAATTGCGCAAAGTGACATGGTCGTTTATGACCGCATGTGTGCTTCGTACAAAGGCATCGCTGTGGCTGTTATTCAACACGGCGTCTGTGGGGGTTGCCACATGGATATTTCGGTGTCCGAACTCGACATGATCAAGCGTTTGCCCGCAGATCAAGCCGCCGAATGTCCCAACTGCAATCGTCTCCTCGTTCGATAGCCAATGTTTTTCTGGTTCATCGGAACTTCAGTGTTATCTGTGTGGTTTGTTTTTCGCGATTCCACTTTTGATTATCGGCCCCTGATCATTGGTGTTCTTCTGCCCGATGTCGTGGACGGGATTTGGGGTGGGGCTCGTGGACTGCATTCGTTGGCGGGAAGCGTTCTTCTTTTGATCGTGGTGATGCTCGCAACCATTGGTCGTCGACCACAACGTAAACGTTTTTTAGCGATTCCTATCGGCGTCTTCCTGCATTTAGTCTTTGATGGGGCCTTCAACAACACGAAAGTTTTTTGGTGGCCCTTTACTGGCATCTCGTTTTCGGGAGACCGACTTCCGGTCGTTGATCGTGGGATGCTCAACATCGGATTTGAAGTGGCGGGCCTATTGCTGTGCGTTTTTGCTTGTAAGAAGTTTGATCTCGGCGATCCGCAGCGGCGTCGCGAGTTCCTTCGTCGGGGGACTCTGCCACAATGACCGCAACAGGTTCCATCATCATCGTGCGCCATGGTCGCACCGCGTTCAATGCCGCCGGACGCCTGCAGGGGCGTGCCGATAATCCTCTTGATGAAGTTGGTGTATTGCAGGCTGAGCGTGTCGCTCATCATTTGCAGCCGGAACTTAATGCGGACTCACTCATTGTGTGCAGTCCGCTGATCCGCGCCAGGGCTACAGCCGAGAGGATCGCTGAGTTGTGTGGCGCCGATGTGGTGATTGACGAGCGCTGGATTGAACTTGACTATGGCTCCTATGAAGGTCGCCCTCAAAGTGACATCCCAGCAGAAGTGTGGAATCAGTGGCGTGGTGACAATAACTTTGCGGCGCCGAATGGGGAATCCTTGAATCAGGTGCACGCACGCGTGACTGCCGCCTGCCAGAACCTTGCGGCGCAACTCTCGGGACGCACCGCGGTCGTAGTCACCCATGTCTCGCCGATCAAATCGGCTATGGCTTGGGCGTTAGGAGTTGATGTTGGGGTGGGCTGGAAATCTCATTTAGATACGGCTTCGATCACCCGCGTTGGCGTCACGCCGAGAGGGCCGATCTTGCGCTCTTTCAATGAAACAGCGCGTGAGGGCAAGGGTTAGGCAGAAAACTTCTCAGGAAATATGGGGCTGAGGGTGCCTTTGGCTAGGCTCAAGTGCTCGCACACCTGTGCCCGAATAAAGGGGATCCCATGCCTGAAGCAGTCATTGTTGCCACCGCCCGCAGTCCAATTGGTCGAGCCAACAAAGGTTCACTGATGTCATTGCGCACCGATGAAATGGCCGCCCAAATCGTGCGTGCGTTAATGGCCAAAGTTCCATCCGTCACAGGCTCAGACATTGAGGATTTGATCATTGGTGTGGGTCAGCCCGCCGGCGAAGCTGGTTTCAACTTGGGACGTATGGTCGCTTTGTTGGCTGGCATCCCTGAAGCGCCTGGCGTTGTTGTTAACCGTTACTGCTCATCAAGTTTGCAGACCATTCGTATGGCCGCTCACGCCATCAAGGCGGGCGAGGGAGATTGCTTCATCGCCGCTGGCGTTGAGGCTGTCAGTCGTTACCAGTTTGGAGCCGCTGACACTGCCCCCAACCCAGTCTTCAAAGGTCCAGGCGAGCGCACCAAACTGCGTGCCCTTGGTGGACAGCCAGTATGGACTCCGCAAGATGGCTTGGCCGATGCCTACATGGCGATGGGTCAGACCGCTGAAAACGTACGTGAATGTGAAGGTGTGAGCCGTGAAGACATGGACTGGTTCGCCAAGCGCAGTCAAGATCTTGCGAGTGCCAATGTCTCGAACGGTTTTTTTGATGCAGAGATTTCTCCGTTAACTCTTGAAGACGGAACTGTTGTTGATAAAGACGATTGCCCGCGCGCCGGAACGACATTGGAAAAACTTGCCAGTCTGCCACCAGCATTTCGTCCTGACGGTCAAGTCACTGCGGGAAATGCGTGCCCGTTGAATGACGGAGCGGCTGCTGTTTTGGTGATGAGTGATACCAAAGCCAAGGCTCTGGGCCTGACGCCGTTGGCACGTTTCATTTCCAGTGGAGTGTCATCGTTGAACCCAGAAATCATGGGTCTCGGACCAGTTGAAGCCTGCCGTCAGGCATTGCGTCGCGCTGGCATGAGCATTGACGACATC
>SYDZ01000222.1 GCA_005801025.1 Actinomycetota bacterium | reverse complement strand
ATGTTTATATCGCGCGAGACTTTGCCCCTTATGGTCGCAGACGCGACATTGAAATTGCCGAACGGTTGGTGTCGCAGGGGCGACGTCTTCGCGGAGTTGGTTCTCCATACGCTGTCGCGCCGGGTCGAGTGATGAAAGATGACGGGACTTCGTACTCAGTGTTCACACCTTTTTCAAAACGTTGGCTGGCACTTGGATGGGATGGTCCGCAAGCTGCGCCACGTGATCCTCAATGGCTGGGAGTTCCATCTGTGAGATCTGACGGCGCACCTCTGCGGCCAGAGATCGATTTTGTCTTGCCACCCCATGATGAGGAGAGTGTTCATGATCAATGGAATGAGTTCCGCCTGCGGGGTGCAGAGGGTCTTGACGGCTATGAGCAACGACGCAACGAACCAGGAGTTGCTGGTTCAAGCCGTCTATCGGCTGCCTTACGTTGGGGGATAGTGCATCCGCGTCAACTCATCGCCGATTTGCTGCCTGATCGTTCGCATGATGTTTTTCGCAGCGAGTTGGCATGGCGCGAGTTTTATGCTGATGTTCTCTTTCGTTTTCCCGACACAGGTTGGCGCAACCTCAATCGCAAACTTGACGGTTTGGCTCATGATTCCGGGCCAGTTGCTGAGGCTCGCTTTGCTGCATGGTGTCGCGGCGAGACGGGCTATCCGATCGTTGACGCCGGAATGCGCGAATTAGTGCAGACGGGTTGGATGCATAATCGCGTGCGGATGATCGTGGCGAGTTTCTTGGTCAAAGACTTGCACCTACCGTGGCAATGGGGAGCGCGTTTCTTTATGAAACATTTAATTGACGGAGATCTCGCGAGTAATGCGCACGGTTGGCAGTGGACAGCGGGAACTGGCACCGATGCTTCACCGTATTTTCGCGTCTTCAACCCCATTTTGCAGGGCGAGCGTTATGACGCAGCAGGTGATTATGTTCGACGTT
The DNA here is from genome assembly GCA_005801025.1 of Actinomycetota bacterium. GTDB lineage: Bacteria > Actinomycetota > Acidimicrobiia > Acidimicrobiales > Ilumatobacteraceae > Casp-actino8. The sequence continues at coordinate 2,719 of SYDZ01000222.1, read as the reverse complement.
TCGTGCCCGAGTTGGCAGGTCTCTCAGCAGCGGTGATTCATGCCCCATTTGACAGCAAGCGCAAAGGATCTGGTGTCCCGCTTGGTTATGTGGCCCCGATTGTTGATCATGGCACGGAACGTGACGAAGCTCTCGCGCGATACAAAGCACGGGAGTAATCCCAACCCCTTGGGCGCGAAAGCATGCCACAAGTAGCCGTTTTTACGCCCAATCACTGGGCCTCGGGGGGCTAGATTGTGAGGGTCATGTTGGATGATCGAAAAACTGCAATCTTGCGTGCTGTCGTTCAGGAGTACATCGGTACTGGGCAGCCCGTCGGCTCATCGCATATTGCTAACGCGCATGAAATTAATGTCTCCTCGGCCACTGTGCGCCACGAAATGGCATTTTTGGAACAGGAAGGTTTTCTTACTCAACCGCACACCTCGGCTGGTCGTATCCCGACCGATCAGGGATATCGCTTTTTCGTTGACCACCTCAGCCAGCCAGGTCAATTAGACGATCTCAAGGTCAGCCAAGTCCGTGATTTCTTTAACGGTGCGCACGGTCGCATGGAAGAATTACTGGCGCGCACATCACATCTTGTGGCTGGGCTGACGAACTATGCCTCAGTGGTTGTTGGACCAAAAGTTGAACGGGCCGAAGTTCGTTCGGTGCAAGTTGTGGGTTTGTCGGCGCGTCAAGCAATGGTCGTCGCCGTCATGTCAAATGGCGCCGTTGAAAGTGAACATCTTGAGTTTGATACTGAGATCCCAGAGTCGCGTTTGCTGAAGGCGACTCTGCATCTTCGTCAGGCGATGATGGGACACGGATTGTCAGGAAGTAACGACATCTCCTCGAGTGGCGATGAAGGTGTGGATGATATTTGTCGTCGAGCGATGTTGGCACTCAGTCATGTCGGCGCAGATGATTCTGTCTATGTTGGTGGTGCCGCCTCGATGGCCTCCGCTTTTGATGCCGTTGATGTCGTACGTCAGGTTCTGCAAACTTTGGAACAGCAATATTTAGTGGTGACACTTGTGCGTGATATTTTGGATCGCGGGTTGAGCGTGTCAATTGGTGCTGAACATGGCATTGAGCCTTTGGCAAGTTGCTCGGTCGTCGTGTCGCCCGTCGTTGTTGATGGTGAACAGATGGGAACAGTTGGTGTCTTAGGGCCCACTCGTATGGATTATCGTCAAGCCCTCGCTACCGTTGCAGTGGTCTCAGATCGATTGGGGCGTCGACTCGGCGAAGGCTGACGAGGCAGGACAGAAAAAGAACGATGATGGCTGATTACTACGAACTTTTGGGCGTCCATCGCAACGCATCTGCGGATGAAATCAAAAAGGCCTATCGGGTCAGGGCGCGCCAACTGCACCCGGATGCGAACCCTGGTGATTCGGCCGCCGAAGAGAAATTCAAGCAAGTGGCTCGAGCGTACGAAGTTTTATCTGATGCCGACTCACGGGCTCGTTACGACCGCTTTGGTGAAGCAGGTGTCTCGGGTGGCAGTGGTGGTGGCGGTGATTTCTTTGGCGGCGGTGGAGGCCTCGGTGATATCTTCGAGAACTTCTTTGGTGGAAGCCCCTTTGGTTCACAGCGCGGTCCAACGGGTCCGCCACGTGGCGAGGACTTGGAAACTACCGCCGACCTGACATTTGAAGAGGCTGTTTTTGGAGCAAACATTTCGGTTGACGTGCGCACTGCTCTGGTATGTGAGGACTGCTCAGGCAGTGGAGCAGGTTTAGGAACCCAAGCGGTTACATGCTCGCAATGCAATGGCGTGGGTCAAGTGCAACGCGTGCGGCAAAGTTTGTTAGGGCAGATGGTCACCATGTCGGCCTGTCCCCGATGTGGCGGTTTTGGCAAGGTGATTGTCACTCCGTGTGCACCGTGTTCGGGTAAGGGTCGGGTGATTACCGAAAAAAACTATGCAGTTGATGTACCTGCTGGAGTTGACTCTGGTTCAACGATGCGTCTCACGGGCCGCGGAGCAGTTGGTGAGCGGGGCGGGGGAGCAGGGGATTTATTTGTTCGCCTGCGAGTCAAGCCACACGCTCGATATGTGCGCGATGGTTTTGATCTGATCACTGAAGTTGAAATTTCGATTGCCCAAGCGACTCTTGGTGTGTCACTTGAACTGGCGACCCTTGACGGAGATGAAACATTAGTGATTCCCCCTGGAACGCAACCAGGTCGTGAATTCATGTTACGTCGTCGTGGTGTGCCGCGACTGCAGGCTTCTGGACGCGGTGATCTGCGAGTGATCATCAAAGTTGTCGTGCCGCTCAAATTGACTGATGACGAAGCGCAAGTTTTGCGCTTGTTTGCTCAGCAACGTGGTGAAGAGGTCGCGCCAGCCGATAAGGGATTGTTTTCAAAAATAAAATCGGCTTTCTCATGAATGAGCGGCGCCAAGCCGCTGCCCACGTTTTCGTGGCTGACCTCACTCAACCAATTTTGAGTGATGAGGATATGTATCACCTGAGTAAAGTTCTGCGCTTGAGAGGAGGCGAGGTCGTTTCAGTCAGTGATGGTCGGGGTTCGTGGCGTATGTGTCAGTACCGCACATCAACAATTTTGGATATTGAGGCTTCGCAAACTCGTGAGGCACCTCAACAATCGCGCGAGTTGACAGTGGCTTTCGCCGTGACCAAGGGTGGTAAGCCTGACCTCGTGGTGCAGAAGTTGACCGAATTAGGTATCGAGCACATCGTGCCACTCATCACTGAGCGAT
>SYDZ01000221.1 GCA_005801025.1 Actinomycetota bacterium | reverse complement strand
CTTCAACGAATTCGGGTCCATGGTGGAAACGCCTTCTTGGCGTTGCGGTATCGGTGAGCGTCGTTCTCGGTGTGTGGGCAGGTGTTCTTAAAATCTTGGATATGTCGCCCATTGTGGCTAAATCTCCGCTTGCGGTTTTTCGCTATCTCACAGTGGGTGCGCGTGCGGCAGCTTCTCGAACACGTTTATTCGACGCTTATAGTGAAACCTTGCCCGTGGCATTTATCGGTTTGCTCTGCGGGTTGTTCGCCGCGCTGTTGCTTGCCGTGGTGCTCAGTCTGCGACCAACTCTTGGACGAACAGTATTACCATTCGCTCTTATTTCTCAGACGATGCCACTACCCGCATTGACACCGTTGATCGTCTTGATCTTCGGCCGAGATTTTTTAGCCACAGTAGTGGTGTGTATCTCAGTCACATTCTTCCCATCATTTGTGACCATCACTCAGGCTTTGGCAAGTACATCCCCAGCAGCGATTGATGTCGTACGTGTGAGCGGTGGCGGACGATTAAAAACACTGCGCTTCGTCGGTCTGCCTGGTGCTGTGCCGGCTTTGGTGACAGCAGCTCGACTTGCTGCACCGAGAGCGTTACTCGGAGTCATGATCGCCGAATATTTAGCAACTGGTAATGGACTCGGAAATCTGCTCAACGAATCTCGTGGCAAATTGGATTATGGAATGATTTGGACCGTTGCCACCACTTCAGTTCTCATGGCAGTTGTCATCACTCAGTTGATCGGTCTTGTTGAGCGTTTGGTGGACCGACGGGTTTAACGCAGGTGGGCGTCCTCACCTAGTGTGGTCTAGATGAATAGAGAGATGTTCACGGTTCCGCAGGGACGGCGGATTTACGGAATGCAGTTACCAGTGCAGGCGCAGAGCGCCTATTTCGTTGCCGATTGGGAGCGAACGGCTGGACCGCACGAACTCGCGATGATGGCCAAAGCGTGTGATGAGAGCGGATTTGCCTACGTTGGGGTATGCGATCATGTGGCTCTCCCCGAATCGGTGGCAGGGGGGATGGGCACTCATTGGGCTGACCCGATTGCCACCTTGAGTTGGATCGCAGGAATGACCAGCAGAGTGGGCCTGCTCTCTCACGTTTATGTTCTGCCCTATCGCAATCCACGTATTGCAGCCAAGCAGTTCGCCACTCTTGATCATCTCAGTGATGGTCGTGCGTTCATTGGTATTGGCGCTGGTCATGCTCAAGCGGAGTTTGAACTTCTTGGTATCGATTTTCATCATCGTGGGAAAGCTTTAGATTCTGGAATTCCTGAATTGGCAATGCTGCTCGAGAATGAATTTGTGAATGGCTTTGGTGCTCGTCCGCTTCCCACTCAGTCACCTCGTCCTCCAATCTGGGTTGCAGGATCCAGCCCAGCAGCAATCAAGCGGGCTGCGCGACTGGGCGATGGATGGTTGCCCCAGGGTCCATCAGATGCGGGCATGATCGACATCCTCAACGAGGAATGGGCTCGTATCGGACGCCATGCGGAAAATTTCATGATTGGTCACATTACGCCGTTTTTATATGTCGGTGAGCCGACATTTGATGTTGGTGAGGCGACGCTAACTGGTTCAGCACAATCAATTGCTGAAAGAATTCTTGCTGGTGCTGCCAGTGGGGTCAATCAATTGCAAGTTCGTTTCAAAGCCCAAAGTTGTCAGGAACTATGTGACCAAATCGCGGCCTTTGCTGCTGAGGTCGCCCCATTTCTCATCACTATCTAATTTACCCCTGTCACTAGAAACTATAGGAGAGAACAATGTTGTCAAATTTAGATGATTTCCCTATTCATCAGACATCAGAGCCAATGCGTCATGTCGCTACGAGCGATCGAAATTTTTATGATCGCTACTACTTCAACGGATTCAATCACGATGGAACGGTAATGTTCGTCTGTGGTTTGGGCGTGTATCCAAACTTAGGAGTTATTGACGCTTATCTTTTGGTGTTCCACGAGGGTCAACAGCGTGTGGTGCGGGCATCAGGTTCTCTTGACGCTGCTGATCGAATGAACCCAGGGGTTGGGCCGCTCAGCATCGAAGTGATTGAGCCACTTAAGAAACTGCGTGTGCGTTGCACCGATAACGAATGGGGTATCACCCTTGACGCAACATGGACCGGCGCTATGCCCGCTTTTGAGGAGCCACGACATTACATTCGCGAAAACGGGCGAGTGATTTTTGATACCTGTCGCTTGGCGCAAACTGGTGGTTGGGATGGAACCCTGACCGCTGGCGGCAAGACATTTGCGGTCGACTCAAAAACTTGGTGGGGGACTCGCGACCGCTCGTGGGGTGTGCGACCAATCGGGGAGAGTGAACCTGCGGGAATTCGTGTGAGCAATCCCTTCAGTTGGTTTTGGATTTATACGCCGATTCGTTTTGAGGATCATTCGTTGATGATCATCATGCAAGAGAATCCCGATGGCAGTCGTGTCATGGAAGAAGCCACGCGCATTTGGCCAGATGGCCGCATTGAACATTTGGGTCGCCCTGAGCATGATCTTGAATATCGCCAAGGTTCGCGTTTCTCGACTGGCGGAGTCATTCGCGTCGTGGCTGAAGATGGTCACGTGACAACTCTTGACATCAAACCGTTGTTGCCGGTGCATATTGGCATCGGAACTGGTTACGGCTATGACGCTGATTGGAGACACGGCATGTGGCAGGGACCACTGAAGGTGGAGAATTTTCATCTCGACACCACGACTCCTGAGGGAGCGATGCGTTTGTTCGGCATTGTCGATAACTCGGCGAAGTTTGCTTACACCGATCGTGATGGTCGGCGTCACGAAGGTTACGGACTCTATGAAAATATGGCCATCGGACCGCACGAAAAGTATGGCTTCAAAGACATGCTCGATGGTTTCGTCGGTGAATGATGGCGCACAGGGTTTATCCTCGCTCAATCCAACTCGGTGATGTGCTTGAAGTCATTGCTGACGCCATACCCAATGAGATGGCATTGATCACCAACGATGTTCGCTTCACTTATAGCGAACTTGATGAACGAGTGACGCGACTAGCGAATCATCTCTTGTCTATCGGGATTAAGAATGGTGAGCATGTTGGAGTGCACGCTCAGAATTGTCATCAATGGGTGGAAGCATTTTATGCCTGTGCCAAAATCAGTGCCGTAGCAGTGAATGTGAACTATCGCTATGTCGCTGCAGAATTGCGCTATCTTTACGACAACGCCGATTGCGTAGCCGTGATTACGGCGCCTGAGTATGTAGATGCGATTAATGATGTGCGCGATGCTTTGCCAAATCTTCGCAACTTATTAGTAATTGGCGATGAGTATGAATCGGTATTGGCTGCTGCTTCTGCGGATCGCGACTTTCCTGGGCGATCGGAAGACGATCTGTACATTCTCTACACCGGGGGGACGACGGGTATGCCCAAGGGTGTGCTGTGGCGTCACGAAGACATCGTCCTTGGAGCAATGAACTCGGCTCGTGCTAACCGGCCGATTGAGAATGTTGAGCAACTTGCCGAGGAAGCCGTCGCAGCAAGTTTTCACCCGCGGATGATGTCCATAGGACCGATGATGCATGGTGGCGGTCAATGGATCATGGGAAATGCGATTACTTCTGGTGGTTGTTTTGTGCTGTACACGAAACCACGTTTTGAAGCTTTGGATGTATGGCAATTAGTGGCCGACGGTGCCGTCAATTCTGTGTCCACGATCGGCGATGCCATGGCACGCCCGCTTGCCGAGGCTCTTCTTGTTGAACCACGACCAGATCTAGATTTGTCAATGTTCTTCGCCATTGGTAACGGAGGTGCGCCATTGTCATCTGGCGTGCGCGAGCAAATTCGCGCGGCCTTACCCAATGTCTCAATTTTAGATAACTTTGGTGCATCTGAAACTGGGGCAACTGGTTCGCGTACCGACGATGGTTCGGCGATGAGTTCGCCAAAATTTAGGATGAATGACGAGACGACGGTGCTCAGTGAAGATGGTCAGATCTGCGGTGTAGGAGAGGTCGGCAAATTAGCGCGCAGCGGTTTTATTCCACTTGGCTACTACAAGGACGCTGAAAAAACAGCGGCGACTTTTCCGACTTTTGCCGGACGACGTTGGGTGATGCCCGGCGACTTCGCGCAGATTGAAGAGGATGGGCAGATTTCGCTTTTGGGTCGCGGTTCGGTGTGCATCAACTCGGGTGGAGAAAAGATTTACCCCGAAGAAGTTGAAGCGGCGCTCAAGCAACATCCAGCCGTATTTGATGCCGTGGTCATTGGCACGCCCAATGAACGCTGGGGCGAACAGGTCACGGCATTAGTGCAACTGCGTTCGGACATGGCACCAAGTATGGAAGAGATCGTGATATTTTCTCGGACTCTCGTTGCCGATTACAAGAGTCCGAAAGTCATGTTTTTCGTGCCGATGATTGAGCGCACACCTGTCGGTAAAGCCGACTATCAGTGGGCCAAAGTCACTGCTCTGCGTTTGCTCGCCTAGCCGCGGATGCGACCCCATTCGCCGGCATCGCGTCCTAACTTTTCCAAACGGCGCGTCACCGATAATGGTGCACCAATATCGCCCCCAGAACGAATGGTTCGAACCTGTTCACCATTTTCATCCCAGATGTGGCAGGTATTGAGGTTTGACGTAAATGCGGCTTCACGCGCTTGGGGAGAAAACTCAGGTTCGGGTGCGCTGTGCGAGTCCCGCTCGGTCATCTTGATGACGCGCATACTCCAACCACATTGAATCGCTACTGGTCCCATTGCTTGTAACAGAGCAGTCGTGTGGGTGCATCCACGTGGTCCACCGAACAACTCGCGAACCTTATGAGTGAAACCGCGAGCAATAGATAGGCCGACAAGTTCTCGGTACTTGATAGCGATGCCGGGACACTCTTTGTGGGGGAACTCTTTGAGTTCCGCTGTTGCCTCAAGTATTTCCATCATTGGATACGAGACGCGTAGTTGCACCACCATGTGATGGATCGTGAGTGGTTCTAGGTCTCCATGGACATACATGCCAGCAGGCTTGTCATCGCGTACCGCTCCCCACAACAAAAGTTCTCCATCGTTGACCTTGAAAGCGCGAACTTCGTAGTTGCGAGTGTGAATGGGAACTAGGTCAGGATTGTCGGGAAGAATTGGATGGGGATTCGGAGAGGGTTGAGTCACTTTTTCCTCAAGAGTTCACGAGTATGTTGCCCAAGCGGGCCAAACTTGGCTGGGTTGAACCCAACTGCAGTTCCAACTGCTTGTGGAGTAAGAAATAACGATGGAGCGGATAATCGCGATCCACACCGACGCCACCGTGTACATGATGAGCGCCATGCATGATGCGCCACCCACCTTCGGCAGCCCAGAACTTGGCTGAGAGTAACGCCGCATCAGCATCAAGACCTTCGCTGATGCGCCATGCTGCATGCCAGGCCGTCAAACGCACACCCTCCGTATCAATGTACGCATCGCCAGCGCGCTGGCTCACAGCCTGAAAGGATGCGATTGCTTTTTCAAATTGGAAGCGACCCTTGGTGTACTCGGCCATCAACGCCAACGCCGATTGGCAGGCCCCCGAAGTCAATAAGCATGCAGCAGAAATTCCGCGATTGATGAGATCGTGAACGGCTGCAGAAGTGCCTAAGCATTTTGCCGTTGCGCCGTTGAATTGAACAAGAGCATCGGGGACTCCCGATGTTGTGTCTTGACGTGTGATCGTCACATTTGGATCTGATGCATCGACGCAATACAACCCATCAGCCGCCGTCACAACGAAGCGCTTGGCAAGCAGGCCGTGGGGCACGCACACCTTGGTCCCCGTGATTTTCCCGTCAACAACTTTGGTGGCAGGATGAAAAGCATCACCGACTGGCTCATGAATTGCTGCGGTGACGATGACTTCACCGTTAGCCACACCATCAAGTAGGTCGGGGTAGGCAATCAGGGCATTGGCAGCGAGACCCATCACGGCGAAGGCGGGAACAGGAGCTGCCACTCGGCCAATCTCTTCAAGGACGACAGAGACCTCAATGATGCCGAGACCTGCACCGCCCACAGATTCCGGTAAGCCGATACCAACTAAGCCTGCATCGCCGAGTGTTCGCCATAAGGCGAGATCGGTAGCACTGCCGGAAGCCGAAATCTGTTTGAGGTGTTCGGGTGTACAAACGTCGGTCAAAATTTGACGGGCTAATGAGCGCAGTTCGTCTTGGTCGGAGGTGAGTGAGAAATCCACTATCGGGCCGCCCTTGGGAATCCTAAAGAGAACATGGTGATGAGGTCGCGTTGCATTTCATTTGTTCCGCCACCGAAGGTGAGGATGAGCATGCCGCGGTACATGCTTTCGAGTCGTGCTCGGACGACTGCGCCGGGAGTTCCTTGAGTGAGGTAGCCAACTGGTCCGAGAATTTCAAAGAGCAAGCGGAATGCTTCGAGGTAAAACTCGGTGCCATACACCTTGATGGATGAACAATGCCCAATATCAAGTTTGCCTTGGGTGGCTTCCCAAGCGGACTGCCAGTTCATGAGGCGCAAGACATCAAGTTTGGCGTACACGCGAGCCAGGTTCATCTGAACCCACTCTTGATCGGCAACTCGACGACCGTCGGGTAGAAGAGTTGTCTTGGCGTATTCCAATGTGTCGGCGAGAGCTCGATCAATCACACCCGTTGAGCACAATGTCACGCGTTCGTGGTTGAGTTGGTTGGTAATCAAGGTCCAGCCTTTGTTCTCTCCGCCGACACAGTTTTCGATTGGAATCCGTACCTCATCAAGGAACATTGCATTGATGTCATGCTCGCCGATGAGATTGAGTTTCTGCAAGGTGATGCCAGGAGAGTTCATTGGCATGATGAGGATGCTGATGCCCTTGTGCTTAGCAGCGTCGGGATCAGTGCGCACAGCAAGCCAGCAATAGTCGGCGTCACTTGATAGAGAAGTCCACATCTTTTGCCCAGTGACGACATAGACATCACCATCTCGCACGGCGCGCGTTTGTAACGAAGCCAAGTCGGTGCCAGCGCCAGGTTCGCTGTAACCGATACAGAAGTGCAAGTCACCTTTTAAAATCTTTGGTAGGAAAAACTCTTTTTGTTGATCGCTACCAAAGTTCATCAGTGTTGGTCCGACCGTGTTCAAACTGAGCATCGGGACTGGAGCCCCAGCGCGCATTGATTCATCAAAAAAGATGAATTGTTCGATAGCGCTACGACCTTGTCCACCGAAAGCTTTTGGCCAGCCGACTCCGGCCCAACCATCAGCACACATCTGTTTCCACACACGTCGTGGAGCCTCCCCGATGCCGTGACTACCGCTGAGTTCTTTAACGGTCTGCTCATCAAGCAGTTTTTCATAGTAAGCGCGCAGTTCAGTCCGCATTGCTTGCTGTTCTTCGGTATATCCGATGTCCATATTTCTCCCTGAAATACAAAATTGCGCCTTGCAGTTTCTAGCAGAAGTCACGCCAAAATATCTCTGCGAACTACGCTAAAATATATGACACACGATTTGAAACTTGGCTGGCACATTGGATACTGGGGCCGTTCAATGCCTGTCGGAGTGCCCGAGACTTTGCGAATCATTGAGGGTTTGGGTTACGACACTGTGTTTACTGCCGAATCATGGGGGAGCGACGCTATTTCGCCTCTTGCGTGGTGGGGCGCTGCGACGACCAAACTCCGCTTAGCGACGAACATCGTGCAACTATCTGCTCGCACTCCAACAGCCACGGCTATGGCAGCGATCACCATGGATCATCTTTCAGGGGGTCGCTTTTGTTTGGGTCTCGGAGTGAGCGGCCCCCAAGTCGTTGAAGGTTGGTACGGGCAACGATTCAATAAGCCTTTAGCGCGTACTCGGGAATATGTGGAGATTATTCGCAAGATCATCGCTCGTGAAGAACGTTTGACGAATGCGGGTCCTGAGTATCCAATTCCGGCCCAAGATGGTTTGGGTCTCGGTAAGGCACTCAATGTCATGACCCACCCCATTCGTCCCGACATGCCGATATTTATCGGCGCTGAAGGTCCAAAAAATGTCGCATTGGCCGCCGAGATCGCCGATGGTTGGTATCCAATTTTTTATGCGCCGCGACATGAAGAAATGTATAGCAAGCACCTCAATGAAGGTTTTTCGCGTCCTAATGCGCGTCGTACAGCAGACAACTTTGAAATTTTGGCGATGGCCAATGTTTCAATTGGTGACGATCTTGAGGTGGCCTATGACCGACTGCGTCCAACGATCGCTCTCTACGTAGGCGGCATGGGCGCACAAGAGATGAACTTTCACGCCGACGTATTTCGGCGACTTGGCTATCACCAAGATGTTGACAAAATCCAGGATTTGTTTCTCCACGGCAAGCAAGCCGAAGCCGTCGCTTCAGTCCCCAACAAAATGATTGACGAGATATGTTTGGTTGGGTCAACCGCCAAAATTAGAGACGATCTCGCCGCTTGGCGCGAGAGCAAAGTCACGACATTGGTGGTCGGCGGATCAGTGGAGACATTGCGCACGATGGCCGAACTTGTGTACGGCTGATTGCTTGAGTGACGTAATCAGGCAATAACGATGATGACGTCGCCTGAGCCCACTGTCTGGCCAGCGGCGACTTTAATCTCCGTGACCTTTCCTGCTTTCTCGGCCAAAATCTGGTTCTCCATTTTCATGGCCTCGAGCACGCACACGGCTTGACCAACTTCGACCACTTGACCAACTTCAACCATCAACTTGACGATGGTTCCCTGCATCGGAGCGGCGACTTGACCCGAACCGCCGCCGACACCAGCGCCACTTGATGAGCGAGTTGGCTTCTTGGCTTTTGCTGAACCCGAGGCGATGACCGCTGTTTGCTCGGGGACCCACATCGCTACCTCAAAACGCTTGCCGTTAATTTCAACAGTGGTGTTGCGGCGCACGAGAGGTTCAGCGTCATCGCCCTCTTGAGTGGGCGCTGCTGTCACTCCGATTCCCGAGAGATCAAGAACCTCTTCAACCCACTTAGTTGAATGCTTCATTGCTGCAAAATCAGGATGCTTCAAGATTGCTAAGTCGGCGGGAATGGTTGTGTAAATGCCTTCGACAACCATT
>SYDZ01000220.1 GCA_005801025.1 Actinomycetota bacterium | reverse complement strand
TGGCGCTTGACGGAGCGGAAGGTGCGATCGGGGTTCGTGATGGCTTGACGCTTAGCTACTTCGCCGACCAGGACTTCGCCTGCTTTGGAGAAAGCCACGACCGACGGGGTCGTGCGCGAGCCTTCTGAGTTGGGGACAACCACCGGTTCGCCCGCTTCAAGAACTGAAACGACTGAGTTGGTGGTACCGAGATCGATTCCTACTGCCTTTGCCATGATGGTCAACCTTCCTGAGGGGGATATTTGGGGGAGTTTTTGCGAATGTTGCGTCGCAGTGGGTCAAGATATCCACTTTCTGGGTTCTTCGCAACTCGTCAAGACAAATCTTTAGTCACTTTGACTCAATATCCACCAAGGTTTGAGGAGAGGGGGCAGGTAGGCAGCGGTTGAGAATGATGTGGCACAATGAAAACATGACCGCTCATGATCTTGTGATTCGTAATGCCGCCGTCGTGGACGGCACTGGAGCCCCCATTCGCCACGGAGATGTGGCAATGACCGATGGTGTGATCACCGAGGTCGCCGAGTCCATCTCGGGGCGGGGCGCACAAGAAATTGATGCTGACGGCCTGACGGTGACTCCCGGCTTCGTGGACATTCATACTCATTTTGACGGTCAGGCCACTTGGGATCCGATCCTCGCACCGTCAAGTATTCACGGCGTCACCTCAATTGTGATGGGCAACTGCGGCGTCGGCTTCGCTCCTGCACTGCCAACTGCCGAACAGCATGCGTGGCTGATCGGAATGCTTGAAGGCGTTGAAGATATTCCCGGAACGGCGCTCGCTGAAGGCATGGCGTGGGACTGGGAAACATTCCCCGAATATATGGACGCCTTAGATCGCCGTCAGTATTCAATTGACGTGGCCGCTCAAGTCGCTCACGCTCCCTTGCGTGCCTATGTCATGGGAGCACGCGGTGCTGATCCACTCGAAGCACCAACAGCAGATGAATTGGCGCGCATGGCCAAGATGGTTCAAGAAGGTATGCGTTCTGGAGCGTTGGGATTTACCACGAGTCGCACGTATCTTCATCGCACCAAAGCGGGAGCACCATTGGGAACACGTTTTTCTTCTGCCGATGAACTGCTGGCACTTGGGACGGCGATGGCCGAGACGGGAACTGGAGTTGTGCAATTGATCTCGGATGCTTACCAATCTTTGGATAATGATTTCGCTATCGAAGAAATGCAGTTGATGGAAGCCATGGCCCGCACGATGGGTCGACCATTGAGCATGACTGTGCAGCAACCCGAACCTTTGCCGGATCGTTGGCGTGAAGTCGGAGCCTGGGTTGAGCAAGGCGTCAATAAGGGTCTCTCATTGGCGATGCAGGTGGCAGTTCGTCCGATCGGTATTTTGCAGGGACTCACGGCAACTGTCAACCCATTATTGCCGTGCCCCAGTTTCACTGAGATTGCTCAACGACCACTCTCAGAAATTATTGTTGCCCTGCGCGACCCACAGCGCGTTACGCGCATTGTCGCCGAACATCATGCCGCTCTTGCACACATGGAAGGTCTCGGCCGGGAAATGTTTGGTGGCTTTCATAAGTTGTATCCCATGGAAAATCCAGTCAACTACGAGCCTTCACCTTCCGACTCAATTGCTGCTCGTGCACAGGCGGTGAATCGCGATGTCGTGGAGTTTGTCATTGAACTCATGACGCAGGACCATGGCAATCGCCTCCTGTATATGCCGTTATTCAACTTTGCGCACAACAATCTTGATGACATTCGCGAAATGTTGCTGAACAAAAACTCTATTATTGGTTTGTCCGATGCTGGGGCACATTGTGGAACCATCAGCGACGGCAGTGCGACGACCACTGCTCTATCTCTGTGGACTCAAGATCGCACGCGTGGTGAGAAGTTGCCGCTGGAATTCATGGTCAATCACATCACGCAGCGAACAGCCAGTTTCGTGGGATTACTTGACCGTGGAGTGATTGCTCCTGGATACCTTGGCGATATCAACGTCATTGATATGTCAACTTTGGGCACTCCACCACCGTGTATCGTTCACGATCTTCCAGCTGGCGGACGCCGCCTTATGCAAACGGCAACTGGTTATCGCTACACCATTAAGAACGGCGCAGTGTCTTTCGTCAACGGCGAACACACTGGGGTGTTGAGTGGCGCACTGATTCGTGGCGCGCAACAGCGACCCCGCTGAAATCAAGAATCAATAATCGTTTCGCCAGCGCGCACTTGGCGTGCATATGCGCCATCTCGCTCAATCAATTCGGCATGCGACCCCTGCTCAACAATGTGACCCTCTTCAATCACCACAATGCGATGAGCATCACGAATAGTTGAAAGTCGGTGAGCGATAACTAAGGCCGTGCGCCCACGAAGAGCTTCATCGAGGGCGGCCTGCACAAGGGCTTCGTTTTCATTGTCAAGATGGCTCGTTGCCTCATCAAGAATCATCACCGCGGGATTTTTCAACAGCAAACGAGCAATGGCAAGTCGCTGTTTTTCACCACCAGAGAGGCGATAGCCACGCTCCCCGACAATTGTTGCCAGACCGTCGGGCAAAGCTTCGATCGTGTCCAGAATGCGCGCTGCGCGACATGCCTCAATGATTTCAGTCTGAGTTGCATCAGGTTTGGCGTAACGCAAATTGGATTCCATACTCTCGTGAAAAAGATGTGGATCTTGCGAAACAACCCCAATAGCAGCACGCAATGAGTTGCCCGTTAAGTCACGCACATCGTGACCATCGATTTTCACCGAACCTGCCGTGACGTCATAGAGACGCGGAATCAACGAGGCCATTGTGCTCTTACCCGAGCCGGATGTACCAACCACAGCGATCGTCTCACCTGGCTTAATTATCAATGACATATTTTTCAGAACATCAACATCAGGGTCGCCGGTGGGCGCACCAGGCATTTCCAGTGAAGGAACCGAAACCTCGCTGGCGGGTGGATAACGAAAAGTCACACAATCAAACTCAATTCGGCCCTGAGGGTTGACGAGATCAATTGCGCCGGGTTTATCAGCAATGGATACAGGCGCATCAAGAACTTCAAAGACACGATCAAAACTGACAAATGAAGTCAAGAGATCGACACGCGCATTGGTCAAGCCTGTGAGGGGTTGGTACACACGTGACACCAATGTCGCCAGTGCCACCAATGTGCCCGATGTGATGTCATCGGACACGACAAGTTGGGCACCGATGCCATAAACAGCTACTGCTCCAAGAGCACCGACCAATCCAAGTGCAACAAAGAACACCCGACCATACAGAGCTGAAAGAATGCCGATATCGCGTACCCGTGAAGCGCGACTCGAAAATGCATCAACTTCGCCTTGGTGGCGACCGAACAACTTGACCAGTAAGGCCCCAGAGATATTAAAACGCTCGGTCATTTGAGTATTCATTTGAGCGTTGAGTGACATCTGCTCACGAGCAATGACTTGTAAGCGTTGACCAACACGGCGCGCAGGAATCACAAAGACTGGCAAAACGATCAGCGACAGGAGGGTCAAACGCCATTCAAGAGTGAGCATCGCACCCAAAGTCGTCAACAACACAACGACGTTGCTAACAACACTCCCAAGAGTGGACGTCACGGCAGATTGAGCACCAACAACATCATTACTGAGGCGACTCATCAATGAACCTGTTTGAGTTCGCGTGAAGAAAGCCACTGGCATTCGCTGCACCTTGTCAAAAAGGGCAACGCGCAGGTCGTAGATGAGACCTTCACCAATGCGCGAGGAATACCATCGCTGAGTGATCGCCAGAACTGCGTCAAATAATGCGGCCGCAATAGCAAATGATGCGAGCCACCAGATACGACTGCGATTCCCCGAGGGTATGGCATCGTCAATGATCGCCCGAAAGACAAACGGCGGGACCAAGGCGATCGCTGCAGCAAGAAGTATCGAGACCAGAAAACCAATGATGCTGACCTTGTATGGGCGAGCAAACTGCCAGACGCGGGCTAGCGATGATCGGTCAATTTTGTGACCTTTCACTGCCGTCGAATCACTCGGCATCATCATGTGAGGTCCCATACGCATAAGGGAGCAGGCTACCTCTAAGGTTTGCCATGACCCGAGTGAGACTTTGCGCACTAGTGATCGTGCTCATCGTCACAGCATGCACGAGCGAGGCCCGAAATTCGC
>SYDZ01000219.1 GCA_005801025.1 Actinomycetota bacterium | reverse complement strand
CCATCACCGCACGACCGGTCGTCCGTTTGTTGTCCTGAAGTTGGCGATGACTCTCGATGGACGAACGGCAGCCGCTGATGGTTCAAGCCAATGGATTACTGGAGAACAAGCGCGCATTGAGGCACATCGTCTGCGCGCTGAGAGTGACGTCATCGTTGTTGGAGCTCAAACGGTGCGCTCCGATGATCCATCGCTGACCACTCGGCTAGTTGCTGGCCCTTCACCGCGTCGCATCGTTTTGGGTTCGGTTCCGGTAGGTGCCAAGGTCGAACCTTGCACAGAGTGGACGGCGGGCTTGCCAGAATTGCTTGATTTTCTTGGCCAAGAAAATGTCTTACAGGTGATGGTTGAAGGTGGAGCCAGCGTGGCTGCCTCTTTTCATCGAGAGAACCTTGTTGACCGTTATGTGCTGTATGTCGCCCCAGCATTTATGGGAGGCGACGATGGTGCTCCACTTTTTCGTGGTCCTGGAGCAGCAACAATGCAGGAACTTTGGCGCGCCAACATTGTCAGCACCCGCCTACTTGCCGAGGACATCGAAATCGTGATTGATAAAAACCCCCAAAAATATAAGGAGACAGTATGAGTGATGACTTTAAGTTCGCAGCAATTGACGATGTCGTAGCAGCGATTGGTCGCGGTGAAATGATTGTCATGGTTGATGATGAAGATCGCGAGAACGAAGGGGACCTGATCATGGCCGCCCAATTCGCGACACCTGAAAAAATCGCTTTTATTGTCCGCCACTCATCGGGTGTCGTTGTTGCCCCATTGAGTGGCGAACGCTGCGATGAGTTGAGGCTTCCACTCATGGTTGAGCACAATACGGAGAGCCATCGCACAGCTTTCACAGTTTCCGTGGACATGATTGAAGGAACCACTACTGGTATTTCAGCATCGGATCGCTCCGCCACACTCTGCGCCTTGGCCGATCCATCAGCAACCTTCGCTTCCTTCGCCCGACCAGGTCATATCTTCCCATTGCGAGCACGAGAAGGTGGAGTACTCAAGCGCGCCGGACACACCGAAGCTGCTGTTGACCTAGCGCGCATGGCCGGTCTTCAACCAGCGGGAATCATTTGCGAAATCACTAACGAAGATGGCTCAATGTCGCGCTTACCGCAGCTCATTGAATTTTGCAAAGACCATAACTTGTTGTTGTCGAGTATCGCCGAACTCATCAAGCACCGCCGACACAACGAGAAGTTGGTGACCCGCATGGGTCAAGCCCAGGTTCCCACCGATTGGGGAACCTTCACATGTACTGCATTTCGTAGCGATATTGATGACACCGAGCATTTGGCTTTTTCTATGGGCGATATTCAGGATGCAAAGCCCATTCTTGTTCGTGTCCATAGTGAATGTCTCACAGGCGATGTATTTGCCAGTCGACGTTGCGATTGTGGTCCTCAACTTCAGTCCGCTATGGCGCTGATTGCAAGCGAAGGTCGCGGCATTGTTGTTTATCTTCGTGGTCATGAAGGTCGCGGCATTGGTATCGCTCATAAGATTCGTGCCTACTCGCTGCAAGATGGTGGTCTCGATACCGTGGATGCAAATACCGAATTAGGTTTACCGATTGATAGTCGGGAATACGGTGTTGGCGCTCAAATCCTCGCAGATCTGGGTGCTCACAAACTCCGCCTGATCACCAATAACCCAGCGAAATATGGCGGAATTGAAGGTTACGGTCTTGAAGTTGTCGAGCGTGTCGCACTCAACCCAATACCAACGGAGGAAAATCTTAAGTATCTTCAAACCAAGCGCGATCGTATGGGTCACCTACTCGATCTGCCAGAGACTATTTCTGCAACACAGCGAGGGGCTCAGCCATGACAAGAATTCAGAGTAGTCAGACAATGCCAGACTCATTTGATGGGTCAGAATTAAGTATCGGCATCGTGTGTGCCCGATTCAACGACCATATTGTGAATGAACTTCTCGCTGGGGCATTGCGTGGGCTGAAGCGTTGCAGTGTCGCGACCTCAAACATCGAAATAGTTTGGGTGCCTGGCGCATTTGAAGTTCCACTGGCAGCACTCAGTCTTGCCGCCTCGGGAAATTTTGATGCGATCGTGACCCTCGGTGCCGTCATTCGTGGAGATACATCGCATTTCGAATTTGTGGCCGGTGAATGTGCCCGAGGAATCCAGAATGCCCAACTTGATACCGGCATCCCAGTGATGTTTGGTGTCTTGACTGTTGAGAACAATCAACAAGCTATTGACCGATCAGGACCCGGAATCGACAACAAGGGTGATGAAGCAGCGGTTGGCGCCGTCGAAATGGGTCTCTTGATCAATCAGATCGTCGCCACCTACCCAACCCTTGACTGAGTCGAATACTTCGCCGTGCATCAACTCTGCTGCGCCACATTGGTGCTAGCAGTGCCTCGCAAGTGGCCAAAAACATAGGAGGGCGACATGGGCCTCGGCCTCAGTCTCCTCGTAGCGGTGACGAGTTTCCTTGCCGCCCCATCGCTTGATCCCGATCCTCGTCGGGATTCACAATATTTAGAAACTCTGGTCTTCAATACCTCGTTACCCGCATTCATTGAGACCTTGCATCGCAGATCAGCAATGCTTGGGTGGTTTGATCAATCAAGTGACCTTTGCTCAGCCCCGATTATTGGTAGCACTGGAAGAAGTTTTGATTTCACTCAGGCCTGCGAACGACATGACTTTGCGTACCGTAATTACAAACTTTTGGACAAGAAATATTCGTGTTTCGCCCGTCTCCTGAAACATTTTTGCGGGCCAACGGCAGAACATTATGCACGGTGGTGGAACAGTGCCAACAGGTTGCGAATTGACGAACGCTTTCTCTCGGACATGTTTGCTCACTGTGGCACACGTTCAATATGGGATCGCCCAATCTGTCGTGCTTGGGCGCACGTTTTTTATCGCGCAGTTCGTTTCTTTAACTGACTGTCGCACTCATTCACTATCAGGGCAATACCCGAGAGAACTTAATGGACATTACTTCCGAGAGAAATTCTCTTGCCATTCCCCACCTGCGTTCAACCTCAGTGAAACCGGCCCGTTCAGCGGTTTTGCACGAAGCAATATTCTCTTCAGCGACGTAAGCGACCAGCGACCGAATGTTGTCCTCAGGTTTGATTGTTGCAATCAGTAATCTGACGCCCGAGGCTGCCGCACCCATGCCCCGACCCCAAGGCGCCACCCAATAACCAATGTCGGCCTCACCTGTCATCTGATCAATTGCGTGAATACTCACTAAACCTAGAGGCCTCAACGTATCAGGATCTTCGATCACCATCGTCACATATTCGGGCTCTTCTTCGACAAACCACTCCGCATCTTCAAGCGAATATGGCCGGGGCACCCTCGTCCAACGTTGGATGCTTTCATCCTGACAGGCCTCAAAAATCCAAGCAATGTCCTCAAAATCCAACCGACGCAACTGGAACATATTCATCAGATCATCTACCAATTCGGCAGTTCGAAAACTTCTACACGATGTAAAACGCAGAGTAATTCATGCAAGATTCGCGCCGTAGCGCCCCACACAGTTTCATCATCAAGATAAAAGAAGAACATTGGACGATTACTTGATGATTCTCCTGTCGAGAATGACCACCATTCCCAGGAGAATGTATCACTTTGTACAAGTTCTGCTAGTGGCACCCACACTGCTCGCTCGACTTCGCAGTCACAGAGCATTAGTTCGGGTTTGTATTCAACTGAAGCCACAATCGGGACAATGTAACTGCGACTGACAAATGTTGATAGTGGGCTCAATTGACCATGAACTGTGATGAGTGAAGAATCAATTCCGACCTCTTCGTGTGTTTCTCTTAACGCGGCCTCAATAATACTTTCGCCTTCATCAACTCGCCCTCCAGGAAAACTCATCTCACCACTGTGATTAATGAGTGACGATGAACGGCGAGTGAGCAACACTTCGGCACCCTTCGGGCCAGGTGCCAATAACGCCAACACTGAGGAAATCCGCTCATCAGGTCGCGGGGAGGAAATGGCACCTAATGGTTCAGCGCGAGCTTCCATAGCGCTCATCAAAGAGTCCAGAGAAAATTCAACTGAGTGATTGTCCCACAGTGGCTTTCCTGCATCGCGGCGAGAGTGCGGAGCAGGAATACGTTGGGTGCCCCCCACACGACGTATCGAACCTGTAGTCATGATGAATCAGGCGGCTGGAGTTGGCTTCCAGCCAGATTTTTGTAGTTCCTTCAGGATCTCTGCAAGTCCGGCCTTTTTCATATTGGTCATAGTTTTACCGGGCGCTTCGTCTCCGCGCTCCCATTCATCCCATGCGCTTAAGATCTTGTTCAAGTCAGCGGCAGGACGTTCAAAGGTGGAGGACATAGCAAGAGTTTACGCCACCAGATGAAAAAGCCTCAGTCAAAGAGATCTTGAGCTTTGGCGTGACCATCGCTCCAGCGCATATCTATTGATGAGTTCTCAAATCGTTCGCGTCCAACGAGATGATAAATCTGACGAACGATAGCCCGAACTTTCTTGTGCGTGAATTTTTCACAAAAGATGACATGCATCGGGGTTTCCATGGAGATACTCGTCTGCGCGATGAGCAATGAGAAAAGCGCCTCATGGTTCGTGACCGCTCCAAACAGTCTTGCCGTCCCATCAAAATCCACGATTTCCACTCGGCCACCCTTAAGCACCGTCGCCGCATACGAACCAGTACCGATGGCATCGGTCCAGATCACCACTCCAGCGCCCTCACCCAACTGCACTCGTCGCGATTTGGCCACACCTTTATCGGCTCCTTTATGTGGGGTTTTGAGGATCTTATTTTTCATAGGGACTTCTCACGTCTCTTTGAGTTGGCGAGACTTATCCCGAATTTTACTTGCCAGGGTTCCCGCACTTCGCCCCGCTATGCGACTGAACTCGTCAGCCTTACCGTCGGGTGTTACCGACATCTCCTGCTGAATGCGTTGCACTTTTGGCGAATAGTTGGTTTGGGTGATGACGATGGCGAGCACTAAAACAATCATCACTTGCACAAGGCGTGTGGCGTTATCAAGGTTTGGTGCTGCACAAGAGACGACGGCAATCGTCAAGACCGAGTAGTCAAGCATGCGATGGAGTCGGCGATTCACCCACCGAAATGCGCCGAAAGGAGCATCCACGACGGCGGTATTGACGACGATCAGTAGACCAACGATCACTGGCACGATTGGTTCGCTACTTTGCAGACCGGTTGCCAGCAGTGCTCCACCCACGATGTACTCGGCCAATTGATGCAACCAAAATGGACGCTTTGTTGTAGAAGACATGAGGACAGACTAGTTGGCGGATTCGTGTCACATCAGAAGAGTCATCCAAGTCGCACTGATACCGAAGTGTGAATTGCAAAGGCCGGTGGATTTCTCCACCGGCCTTTCACATTTCATTGCGTTGCAGTAGTCGTCGTGCGACCCTCAGGTCACATCATTCCGCCCATGCCGCCCATACCGCCAGGCATTCCGCCGCCCATGCCTCCGCCAGCGCCGCCCTTTTCAGGCTTGTCGACGACGAGACATTCAGTGGTCAGAACCAACGCTGCAATGGAACCAGCGTTCTGCAAGGCAGCACGCGTGACCTTCGCTGGGTCAATGATGCCGGCCTTGACAAGGTCAACATATTCACCAGTCGCAGCATTGAGTCCGATGGATCCAGTCTCCGCTTCAACTCGCTGCACCACAAGGGCGCCTTCCATGCCGGCATTGTCGGCGATATTGCGAGCTGGAGCATCAAGGGCTTCCCACACGGTGCGAGCACCAGTGGCCTCATCGCCAGTCAGCGAATCGACGACAGCTTTGACCGCACCACGGGCACGCAATAATGCGGTTCCGCCACCTGGCACAACGCCCTCTTCGATCGCTGCCCGAGTCGCCGAAATGGCGTCTTCGATGCGGTGCTTCTTTTCCTTGAGCTCAACTTCGGTGGCT
>SYDZ01000218.1 GCA_005801025.1 Actinomycetota bacterium | reverse complement strand
GCGCTGTGAAAAGCAACAAGTTGCCACTATCGCTCAATATATCCGTCGAGCCTTGGCTCATTTGCCCGTACCAGAGGGCCAACCACCGCGCTCTGTGATGCAACTCGCTGAGCCAATCACGCAAGCCTTTATCCTTGGGGCAACTACACTTGAGTTCAACAACTCAGCTGACCATTTCATTTTGCACCTCAAAGAATTTGCGCCACTCGTTGATGAGGATGACAACGATTTCGCCGAAGATGACCTAGACGATGAGGATCAAGAGAACATACCCGGTGCTCATGCGCGAGTCAGCCTGACCCGCGCTCAGGCGATGGCTTTTTGTGACCATGCTGACCGCACAGTTTCGGCAGGTCGCCCTGACTGTGTGTACTGTGAGTTGCCAATTAATCCCGATGGTCACTTCTGCCCGCGCATGAACTAATCCGACGGCTTCATCATCATGGATATTTTACATCTTCTGAAAAACGGCGACATTGACATTGAAGGCCGCATGCCCTATAGCAGTAACGCTACTTTTCTTGTCAATCTCACACTTGGCGAGCAGCGCGGCCAAGCGATCTACAAACCTCTACGCGGCGAACGTCCTCTATGGGATTTTCCCTCGGGATTATTCCATCGAGAAATCGCCGCCTACCTCCTTTCAGAGGCCATGGAACTTCATGTCATACCTCCGACAATTGAACGTGATGGTCCCTTCGGGCCAGGTTCCCTGCAATGGTTCATTGAAGCTCGTTTTGAAGAGCACTATTTTACGTTGTACGAGAATCGTCCCGAACTTCACGATCAATTCCGAAATATGGCGGCTTTCGACATTGTCGCAAACAATACCGATCGAAAAAGTGGGCATTGCTTGATTGATGGCGACGATCGCATTTGGGGCATTGATCAAGGATTATGTTTCTCTGCTGATTTCAAATTACGGACCGTCATTTGGGAGTTCGGTGGTGAACCGTTGTCTCCTGCCCTTCTACGTAAGGTGCAACGGATTGTTGAATGCCCCCCAGTTGATGTGGCAGCACTCTTGAACGACGACGAAGTTGGGGCGATGATCGAACGAGCAAAAATACTGGCCGCGGGTGCTATGTTCCCTATTGATGGAAGCGGTCAGCGCTACCCCTGGCCAATGGTCTAAGGCAAAGTCGAAAAACAATGGATGACAATGACTTAGACCCGTTGATTGATCGCGCCGATCTCGACGGGCTTGTGCGACTGATTGATGCACGTTGCGCCAACCGTGACTGGGAAGGTCTTTTTCGTATTCGCCAACGCTCACGACTTGCAACTCAATCGGGTCGCCAGGTTTGGCCAGCGGCCACATTGGCTGAATATCGATTGGCTCTTCATGCAACGACCAATTGGGCCGCTCAGGTTTTGGCCGAAGATAGTGGTCGCTTCACTATTGGACCGCTCACCGAAGTTATTGCTCAAAATCATTCATGGATCGAACTTTCAAGTTTGCTAACCGACGGTCCACGCCGAGCATTCGTGGCGCATGAGCGAGTATTGCGCGGCGAAATCATTGACGCGAAGAGCGTCGGTGAGGTTCTTAATGTCCTCGACATACCTTTACTTCTTCAACCATGGGAACCCGCGTACCCGATGGCGATATATTCCGATGAAGGTATTGATGCTCCCTCTCCGAGTGATACCTGGCAGCACATATGGACTGACATTGAAGCCGAAGAGGTTTATGAAGAAATGATTGTTGACGATCCCTTCGTCCACAATGCACTGCGTTCACTCGTTGAGCCATGGACATCTTCCTCTCAGGGACGAGCCGAGTCCATCGTCATTGATGGCACAGTCATTGATGCTCTCGGTGCCTTAGGTATCCGTACGTGTCGACTCACACCGCTGACGACGCAGGAGGCGCTTGCTTGGCTCGGATGGTGTGGTTCATCCGGTGGTGCTCACGGTCGACGACGCGGGGCGGCATTGGGGCGGTTCGGTGTGTGGTGGTTGTTGGCCGCCCTCGGTGGATTCACCGAGGAATGGGACGAGATGCGCCAAGCCGGTGTCCTGAATCAAGAAATCGGCGACACTGCGCGAGCGATGCAATGGTTTCGATGTGACGATGGAAGTCGCAGTCCTTACGAGTTGAGCCTGATCGCCCAAGACCCCGATAACGACATCTCTTTTGCGTTATTTGCTCGTGATACTCCGGCCTGAGCCAGCATCAACTCAACGACTTTGAAGAGCTTCAATCAGTTTGGGTAACACTTTGTGCAAGTCGCCAACAATTCCCAAGTCTGCAATCCCAAAGATTGGTGCTTCCTTATCCTTGTTGATGGCGATGATGTTCTTTGAGCCCTTCATGCCAACCATGTGTTGAGTCGCACCCGAGATACCACAGGCGATGTACACGCTGGGCTTCACGACTTTGCCAGTCTGACCAACTTGATAACTATAAGGAACCCAACCGGCATCCACGATGGCACGCGATGCGCCAGGAGCGGCCTTCAGCAACTTGGCTAGGGATTCAATCATTTCGTACTTCGCACTTTCACCCAAACCACGTCCGCCAGAAACAACAATATTGGCTTCATCAAGTTTGGGGCCAGTTGTTTCTTCAACATGCACCGCGATTACTTGTGCCGCGCCGGTTACTCCGAGGTCGGGCACATTCACGACAACGACTTCTGCCGCCGATCCAGCAACTGATTCGGGAACGAATGACTTTGGACGAAATGCTGCGAGGTACGGAGTGCCACCAGTGAACGTTGTCGCAACCAAAGTGTTGCCGCCGAAAATCGGTGTCGTCACAGTGACCGACTCACCATCGGCAACAATCTCTACGTTATTTGTTAAAACTGTGCGTCCGACCTTGACCGACAAACGAGCCATGACGTCGCGACCTTCATATGACTGCGGAAACATCACGAGGTCTGGGGCCTGACCAGCATCAATGCTGGCCTTCATCGCCGAAGCAACGGCTACGCCAGCCAAGTTTGCTCCGTAACTCACGGCAAAAACTTTGCTCGCTCCGAATTCTCCGAGAGCACCAGCAACTGCTGCGCCATCGCCAGCCACCCACACGCTGACAGTTGCTCCCATGGAGCGCGCCTTGGTCAACAGTTCCAGCGAACCTGATGTCGGTGCGCCATTTGCGACCTGAGCAAAAACCCAAATGTTATTCATTCCCATTGATCTATCCGTTCTCGTTCTTTATTCGGTTGAGGTCTGACTGATATCTCTTTTACGATGTGATTGGGCTAACTAGATGACCTTGAGACCTTCAAGGAAAGTCACGATCTTGGCGAATGCTTCACCATCATCTTCGATCACTTCGCCAGCGGCGCGGGCTTCAGCTTGTGTGACACTGCTCACTTTTTGACCGGCACCCGCCCAGCCAACAGGCGTCACGCCGAGGTCGGCTGCGGTGACTTCGTCAACTGGCTTTGATTTTGCGGCCATGATGCCTTTGAAACTTGGGTAACGCGGTTCAACAACGCCAGCAGTCACAGAGATCAATGCAGGGAGTGGACAGGTCACTTCGTCATAACCATCTTCGGTCTGACGATCCACTTTGAGTACGCCACCTTCAACAGAAACTTTTTTCGCAAATGTCACCGAAGGCAAACCAAGAACTTCAGCCATCTGCTCAGGCACAGTTCCGGTGTAACCATCACTGGATTCAGTCGCCGCGATAATCAAATCGGCTCCACCGAGTCGTGTCACTGCGGCAGCCAAAATCTTCGCCGTTGTCAAAGCATCCGAGCCCAGCAATGCTGGATCAGAAACCAATACGGCTTTTGCCGCTCCCATTGCGAGCGCAGTGCGTAGACCCGAGGTTTCACTATTCGGTGCCATAGAGACCAAACTGACTTCTCCACCACCAGCAGTAGCAACCAACTGCAGGGCCATTTCGACCCCGTAACTGTCGGACTCATCCAAGATCAACTTGCCTTCACGCTTCAGCGTATTGGAGGAGGGATCTAGGGCTCCAAGATTGGCAGGATCGGGGATCTGTTTGACGCAGACAATGACGTTCATGTCCCTATTCTTACGGACTAACACCCATTTCGCACAACCCACACCCCATCTCTTTGCGTGACGCTCGCCCCATCGGGCCTCCCACCCCTCAAGATCACCCGAAGTGGCTTGAGATCGGGCTGATACCGTTTGAGGTAGTGCGAATTCTCCTTGTCGTTAACTCCTTTGCTTCGTCAGTCACCGCTCGCAACACAGTCATTGTGCACCGAGCGTTGTCCAGACAGCACAATGTGCAGATCGTGGAGACTAACCGCCGTGGGCACGCCACTAGGTTCGCCCAGGATGCCGCTCGTCGAGAGGTAGATCTGGTTATTTCCTTTGGTGGCGACGGCACCCTCAACGAAGTTGCGTCAGGTGTCGCTGGTTCACAATCATCTCTTGGGGTCTTGCCTGGCGGGAGCACCAATGTTTTCGCCCGCACTATCGGTTTACCAAATGACCCAATCGCTGCGGTCAACATGTTGGTCAGCGGTCTGGAAGATCCTCAAGCAAACATTCGACCCATCGGGCTGGGTCGAGTCAACGGACGCTTCTTCTGCTTTCATACTGGTGTTGGCTACGACGCCGCGGTCGTTCGCACTGTTGAGACTCGGGCTTCATTAAAGCGCTGGGCTGGGCATCCATTATTTATGTACGCTGCTCTTCACACTTGGCTCAACAAATACGATCGCCATCACCCACATTTCACGGTTGCCGCTGATGCGGCTATCGGTGGACCAGGAAGTATCACTGGATCCGATATCAACACCTATGACCCCCAGCGATTCGTTGATGACGGCTATTTCACGGTTGTCCTCAACACAAATCCATATTCATTTCTCGGCAACCGAGCTCTTGATCTGTCACCCGCCGCTGGTCTCGATCAACCACTTGTGGCAGTGACTTTTCGAACTATGTCGGCGATCGCCATTATTCGCACATTGGCTGGGGCTCTCAAAGGTGGCGGAGTCACACCCAGTGAGCATGTGGCTTGTTTTAATGATGTCCACGAACTGATCATAGAAAATGCCACGCCATTTCCCTATCAGGTTGATGGTGACTACTTGGGTGAATCAACACGCCTACATTTCAGACATGTGCCCGAGGCCGTACGCCTACTTTTCCCTGCCTAAAGATTTATCTTTGACCAATGACCTTGAGGGCGATGTCTGGTTGATTGGTGCACAAACCGTCAATTCCCCAATCAAGAAGTTCGGCCATTCGCACAGGATCATCGCAGGTCCAAGTGTTGACCTTTAACCCATGTTGGTGACAGAGATCAATCAGCTCACGCGACAGTAAATTGACCCACGGATGTAGCGCGCTGTGTCCGTCATTGACCAATCCCACGACAATGCCCACAGCGTCTTGTGGCAGCACCCCAACGGTCAGCCAGGCGGTGGCAATGGTTGGTCGCAACTGCCGACAACGGTCAATGGTCTCGCGGCGAAATGAAGAAATAAGCCAGCGACTATCGCCCTCGGTTCGCCTGCTCAGGCATTCAATGGTGCGGTCAGCGATTGATTCGCTCTCGTCGAAGTCTGGCTCCAGCGGGTCGTTTTTAATTTCCACGTTCACCCACATGGGTTGGCAAGCGTCAAGGGCGGCATCCAAGGTGCAGATGTCTTGAGGTAGATCGGCGAACTGCACTTGGGAAATAATCCGATCATCCTCCAGAGTGGCATTGTGATGTACAACCAAAATCCCATCGGCGGTGCGACGTACATCGAGTTCGGCGGCATCTGACCCGATAGATACGGCTCTTTTAAAGGCGGACACTGTGTTTTCCTTCTCGGCTTTTGAGGCGCCACGATGAGCCATGACCTGTGTCGCCATACCTGCATTTAACTCTGATTACTCCGCAACACGAACATTTATCCGAAAATGGATAAATAAAAAATCAATGGTGTGACAAAAAATCTAGGCTGAACCCCTTGCGAATTCACCAAGAGTTTGCCAACCTTGCAAGGTCTCCTGTGAGAGACTTGTCATCCCCGCCCACCACCCCCCAAACATGCCTGGAGCACACCGTGTCCATCCTTGCCTCATCCCTTGCCCTCGGAACTGCCGACTACACCTGGCGCGATGAAGCCATCTGCCGAGAAACCGATCCGGATCTATTTTTCCCCATCGGAACTACAGGCCAAGCCCTCCTGCAGATTGATCGCGCCAAGCAAGTCTGTAACGAATGCACAGTTCAAGTCAGTTGTCTTGAGTTTGCCCTTGAGACCAATCAGGACTCAGGTATTTGGGGTGGCACCTCTGAAGAAGAGCGTCGCGACATCCGCCGCCGAATTGCTGCGCGCAATCGCCTCGCAATCATGAATGCCCGTTCTTTCGTTTCTTGATCTAACGCGGTAAGGACAATTGCACGACCGTGCCATCGCCGCTGCGGTGATCTTCAATGCCGACGGCGATGAAGTCTTCCGCCACACCGGCACGAATCAAAATTGATCCATTGAGTTCAGTGGTCACCAGGGTCCGCACAATAGATAGTCCGAGTCCAGTCACCCCATTGAGATCAAATGCTGGGTCCAAGACACGACCATCGTTTATCACTTTGATCTCTATGTCATCATCAGTGCCACCGAGTTCAACGACTACCGAGCCACCAGCGCTGCCTTCAGGGAAGCCGTGATCAACGGCGTTTTGTAAAAGTTCGGTTAACACCACAGACAAGGGCGTGGCAACCGTGGCCGGCAGACGACCGCCATCACCCTGAACAATAAATCGCACGGGACGATCGGGTGATTGCAAACCTTCTTCAACTAAGCGCAACAAAGGGCGAACGATCTCAATGAATGCCACGTCCTCACCAGTTTCACGGGACAAAGTTTCATGCACTAATGCGATCGTGCGAATCCGCCGCACACTCTCTTGAATCGCTGCCTTCGCCTCTGGCGATTCCAGTCGACGCGCTTGCAAACGCAACAGCGAAGAAATGGTCTGCAAGTTATTCTTCACGCGATGGTGGATTTCCCTGATCGTGGCATCTTTTGAGAGCAGCAAACGATCGCGGCGGCGCACTTCGGTGACATCGCGAATGAGCAACATTCCACCCGTGACGACCTGTGAAGCAATGATTGGAAGACAGCGAACCAACAAGGTCACATCAGCCGTCTGGTCAAATTCTTCAATGACGGGTTCATGACGTTCGAAGGCTTGGCGCACTGGACTGTCGGCAAAACCAAGTTCACTGACAGATTGACCGACCACATTGGCTGTGATTCCAACTCGGTGCAATGCTGACACCGCATTTGGCGAGGCGTAGCGAATGACAGCCTGTTCATCAAGGACGATTGCCCCGTCCCCAACACGGGGTGCAGCACTAAGATCTGCGGCGCGACCACGGAATGGGAATGCACCTTGGGTGATCATCTCAGCAATGCGTTGAAAAATCGAAAGATATGTACGCTCAAGTTCGCCTGGCTGGCGACTGGTCTTAGACGACCACTCGCGCGTCAAGACCGCAATCGAGCCGTCTTCGCCATGAACTGGGATCGCTAAAACGTGAATGGAATCAAAAATATTTCTTTTATGCAGTTCGCCTTCACAAATTTCTCCCGAGGCGAATGCCCGACCAAGAAGTTCGGCTTCGGCTTCATTGGCCTGCGAATCGACAAGGTCACTGCGATAAATTGTCTGACCCGTAGCCGGACGCACTTGAGCACCAACCACCCAGGTGTTGTCGTGACTCTTGAGGTACAGCATCATGTCAGCGAAACAAAGATCGGCCAACATGCCCCATTCACCGATCAGTTGCTGCAGATGAGCACTGTCGTCCTTGGAGAGTTCGGTATGTTGACGAAGCAGTTCGCCAAGTGTTGCCAT